>JAFLUJ010000167.1 GCA_022511485.1 Oscillospiraceae bacterium
CACCACTTGTAACACTTTCCGTTAATTTAGTAATATGTTCTGCAACCTCATGTGCAATAGTCTGCATAGGTTCTTGAAAGCTTTCATATGCTGTCGTTCCAAGATCTTCTAATGCGAGTTGAATATGTTCTAAACTGTTTTTAAGATCGCTGTCCATAGTGGCGGCTACGCCAAAAATAGACCCAACAGCAAGTGCAGCTACTTCTGCGGTGTTTGTAATTTTGTCCAAAACATCTAAAACATTATTAAGGTTATCAATTGCACCAAATATTGATAGGTCATTTAAACTTTTGATTGAATTGTTTGAATTATTTCCATTTAAATTAACATTTTTTGCAATTGATTTAAAATTAATAGCCATTTTTATCACCTCTCAAAAATATTATTCTCTAAAACACTTGAAATTTAATCCCAAATATGATATAATAAATAAATATTTACACAATGGGGGTACACACTATGCGCGACGATGTAGAACAAGCTATAAAGAAATTTGAAATAAAAACATTTGGCAATAGAAAAAATATTGAATTTGCCGAAGGAATGTTAAATGATGATGAAACAGTTTTGTTCGTTTCTGGAACTAATTTAACAATATCATATAACGCTTCAGGAGGGGCTGGATTTTTCCCCGGCGTTCTATTCTTGACTGATAAAAGGGTTTTTTTTAACTATCGTGCATTAGGCAATTTTTCTTCGGATTCAATATCCCTTGATGAGATTCGCTCTGTCAATTATTACGGCAACGGACTCGCAGGAAGCCATATCCAACTTCACGGACTCATAAAGTCATATGATTTCTTAGTTACATATAAACGAAATATAACTCAATTGATCGCCCAAGAATTTGAAACCGCCATAGATAATTACAGGTCTCAGCAAGCTGCATTAAACAGCAACCCACAGCCAAACGCCCCACAACCGGACATAGCCGATCAGATCGAAAAGCTTGCCCAGCTGCGTGACAAAGGCATTATTACCGAAGAAGAATTTCAAGCCAAAAAGACCGACCTGCTGTCAAGAATGTAGTTTTACACTTACCCCGCTGCTTGCACAAGCGGCGTTTTTATTAAGCCATTTTGATCACATCCTTTGATTGTATAAAACCCTTGCAAAAACTTCCTACATATGATATAATAGATTAACATCTACACAATGGGGGTACATACTATGCGAAGCGATGTAGAACGAGCCATAGAAAAGTTTAGAATAAATGCTTCTGGAAGCCAAAAACATATTGAAATTGCCGAAACGATGTTGCATGATGATGAAACTGTTCTGTTTGTTACGCCAACTAAGTTAAAAAGACCAGGAAGAAGGAATGGTGTCCCACAAGTTTTGTTCCTGACTGATAAAAGAATTTTTTCCAATTCCCGTGGTTTCTTAAACAGGTATACTACAGAATCAACGTCTCTTGGTGAGGTTGTTTCTGTAAATTTCACAACTGATAAGACATATGCTTATATTGAAATTAACAGCCCAACAAAAAAACAATCCATTGCACTCACAGGTGAATTATATATGTTGAAACAAGTTTATCAAGAATTCGAAACTGCCGTCAACAACTACAAAGCCCAGCAAGCCGCACAAAATAACGCCCCACAACCGGACATAGCCGATCAGATCGAAAAGCTTGCCCATCTGCGTGACAAAGGCATTATCACCGAAGAAGAATTTCAGACCAAAAAGGCCGACCTACTGTCAAGAATGTAGTTTTACACTTGCCCCGCCGCTTAATAAGCGGCATTTTTATTTTAGTACCCCATTTCCTCTTTCATTTTTTTCAGCTCATCCAGCTTCTGCTGCTCGGAAAGCGAACGTGGAAGCGCATACCTCTTCTTCACTGTGTTAAGAAACTTTTTACGGTAATCCGGAGTTTTGGACGTGATCTTCTCGGAACGATACCCTACAATATCTGTAAACATACAATCATGCAGAGATTTAAACAGCGCAATAAATTTCCACCAGTGGAGATAGGGGACGTCAAAAATGTCAATTCCGTAGATCTCTAAAAAAGCAGCATAAATATATTCGAGGTCATGCTCAAAAGAATAAAACCTGGAACGACTTTTTTCTGTCTGATTTTTCCCTCCGGATTCCTCCCGGACATTTCCGCAGTGATAGAACCACATGATAAAATCCCAAAGCTGAATGTCCTCCGGTATCTCCGGGAAAACAATTTCTTTCAGTTGGTATATTTTATCCTGCATACATATGTCCTCGTCATTCAGAAGCAGCTCGAATTTCATCCACTCCCGGAAATCTGTCCGCATTTCATAGACCCTGCCGTCATACTCGTAAGCAGACGGCAGAGTGCCCTTTAAAACGCTTATGTCCATGATTGTACAACCTTTGAAGCCGAATATCGGGCTATCAGATCATTCTGACTGCTTGCAAGCTCAAAATTAAGAGCCAGCATGAAACCGAGGATCTCATCCATGTCGATCTCGTTAATTTTTTCAGCGGGGAAAATTCTTTCCACCTCTTTTTCGCCGATAAAAAGCGCAATAGATGTTTTGATTTTCTCAACAACGTCATGTGCATTGGATGACTTTGCGATAGCCTCATTTGCAGCTGCCAGCTTGTCGGAAAATTCTGCGGTCTTTACGGGAAGCTGATACTCCTTGCCGTAAGCCTTAAGAGTTCTTGGCTTTTTGCTGTAGGAATACTCTCCCGATCTTACAACGCCCTCATTAGCAGTGTTTTTAATGTTTGATCTCATAAATTATCTTTCCTTTCAAATTATATTTTTCAGATTTTTTTGAAGGATACCCTACCCGCATTTTTCAGCGGGCAGGTCTCCCTTTATATTAATCACTATATCCCCGTAGGAAATACAGCGCCTTGCGAATGTTAATCCGCTGACGGATCAGTGTCACTCCATTCGCCTGTGGACGGATCAAACCAGCCGATAGCCTCATCGCCCTGACCGTTAAGATTTCCCTTGATGATCATATCGTCGTCATCATCGCAGGAGGATACCTCAACAGCGTAATTACCCTTTCTTGCAGGATAATAACCATTTGTATCCTTATCAAACTGATCTACAGTTATCATTGTAACAACTGCATCAATGCCGGTCTTACGCTTTGTGTAGATGTCGTAGATCTTTCTGACCTCCGGTTTGTTGAACATCAGAAGCACCTCAAAGGAAAAGGACGGCGCATAGCTTGTGATATTTTTACGCGCGGACTTTTCATTAATGAACTTACGCTCCTTGGTCTGCGCCGAAGGACTTTCTGTGTTGGAAGTCCAGCCTGCACCCATAAGAGCCCAGATCTCACCGCTTCCGGAAACGCCATCCACTCCGGAAACCTCCATATAGTGCGCAATATCGGTGCGCTGCGCAGTGGCTTCAATTACCTTTTCAATTTCTTCTGTTGGTTTGTAAATACTCATAAATAGATCTTCCTTTCAAATTTTATTTTTTAATGTAATTCAGCTTGAACCGTATTTTATACAGACCGGTTTTGCCTGTTTTGTCGCGTTCAGAAAGAACGCCCTTTTCCGCCGAAATTTTTGTGGGAGTGCAGCCTTCCGGCATAGCGGGAAAATTTCCTGCTGAGTTCTGACAAGCGCACCACTGTTCCATCTGCTCCATCCACTCGTGATTTTCCGGGTATATTTTATTCTCCGCATTAAGACGTATCTGCAGCGTGAAATTATACTCCCGTTTTCCTCCGCCGGAAATAAATTTTTTTATTTCTGCATCACTATTGAAAATGATTCCGCAGCAGTCTGCCGTATCGGACGTCCAGTCAATGAACCTGCTGTCAGTGGGGATATGTTCAAGCAACGGACACCTTCCGAAATAATCACACAGACCGTCAATAATACTTTGCGGCATGATAATTTTCACCTCCCCGCTTAACGTGCGCCTATCCTTACGTGCCGCATATTTTCCCGACCGTAATCATGACGGGCGACGGACATTACAACAAGCATACCGGAGGTACCGCTGATCTCAGGAAATTCTCCCCGTGCGATATAGTCTCCCTTTTTAACGTCCGCGTTAATATCAGGGATATAAATATCCGCCTTGTCAGCATTGTCCTCGCCATATTTTTTGACTTCGTATCCGTCCGCCTCCTGCCACATACAGGGATATGTATTCACAATATCGTGACCGCCGTTTTTGTTCATTCGGATAATGGAGCAGACAGTATTAGTGATCATAAATTTCCTCCTTTTTTGCCGCCCCCTTGATAGGGGGCTGGATCTCACAAAATAATTTGTATTTTTAACGGTGGGTGTAGAATATGCCCGCGGGGGCTTCCCCGCTCATATCCACTTCACCGCCTTGACTAAATCAGCCAGATACAACTGCATCGTGTCGTCCAGCTTTTTCTCCGGACTTATTTTCACTCCGGAGGCATATCCAACGGAGTAATTCCCGACCGTCTCCCGGGTCTTGATCCCGCCGGTGTTGATATTTTCAATTATCTCCGCTAAAGCGCAGCAGGCTTTTCTGACCCGCTCTTCCATGTCCTCGGATATATCGGCAGTTTTCAGAATGTAATTTGTCCTTCCGTCAATGTAATCGGAAGCCCGCTCCGAAAGCCGCTGGAAATCGGATTCGGAGAGAGTTCCCTTGTAAATTTCGGAGTAATAAGCGTAATCAGCATATGCCATGGTTATTACCTCCAATGTCACGATCACTCATCATCGCTGCAAACCAGCATCTGAATACCCTCGTGTCTCTTGTCAAGGATAAATACATCCTCGAAGGACTCCTCGTAATAAACATACTTACCCTGAGACATTGCCGAAGGTTCTGAGAGCTGCGCAAATGAGTAGGACGCAACAGGAAGCACACAGGACGGATGTACAAGCAGCATTCTCACCTGATCTGCATCTTCATCCGGCTTCCAGCCGTTGGTGAAGTCATAGGAGGTCTTCATCAGCTTTGTAGGAACTGAGATCACCTCTACCTCGTCAATTCTTGAAACTGACCTTACAATGGAGGAATCCCCGTTTACCCGGAATGTTTCCCTGGCATTGTCAAGCATGGTCTTTGTGTATGTATCCACATAGAGGATCCTGCCGGAGGGAGGCACAAGAGCCTCGTCCATAGCGTCCATCATTTTGTCGAACTCGCCCAGTATAGTTTCCTTGTTGAGGACAGCGGGGCTCTGCACATCAATTTCGCTGATCTCATTTTTCAGAGTGTACAGTCTTGAAATAAGGTAAGCGTCCATCTCAGGAAACTTCTGAGTTTCGTTCATGGTCTTTGTGATGTTTACGATACTTGCCGCAGTGTTGGTCTGGTCGATGTCCTGAGGGTGAACAAGCGTCTGCCACATCCTGTGATTTGTAAGGGTCTTGTCCTCCCAGTCGTTGTCCCAGTTCTGAGAGAAATCTCCTATGCTGCTGCGGTCGCCGTCCACACGTCCTCCCGTTGAAATGTTGGGGATCTTGATGGTCTTTGCGTCCACCGTCTTGTATTTTCTGCTGTTTTCAGTGTCCCAGAGCTTTCCGAAATACAGTACATAACCGTAAGCGTTTGCAAGCTCCTTTGAATAACCTTCTGCGTAATTGATTGACATAATAAATCATCCTTTCATTTTAATAAGTATTTTTAAATTTTAGTTACTGTCTTTCAGAGACAGTATGATCCGGGCAAAGAACCCTGTTATTTTTTCTCACACCATATCCCGGTGAATTTGAAGCCGAAGCAGTCTCCGGAGGTAGGTGCGCCGTGCTTGAGACCGATGTCCATTATTCTGGACGGCTCTTCTCCGAACAGGAAAGCCTTTTCAGTTCTGAGCTTTTCAAGCTGCTCATCAAGACCCATAAGCCTGCCGTTTTCCAGCTTCAGAGCGGAACGGTCAATAAGACTGCTTACAATATCCCTGTCGATCGCGCCGCAGTCAACGAGAGCCAGAGCAATGGCATTTTCAAGCTTCATTGCGGAGGTATCCTCGTTATATTTTTTGTTGGCAGCCGCAAGCTCATTTCTCAGGAATTCCGTATCAGCATTTCCCTCGGTAAGCTCTCTTATTTTTTCAGCAGCCATTTCAAGTTCAGCCTCCTTGTCGGAGAGCTTTTTCTTTTCAGCGGAAATTGCTTCCTCATGCATGGCAAGAATTTTCTTTGCCGCTTCTTCGGAAATCCCCAGCTTTTTCAGATCTTCAATGTTCATTTTTACATCTTCCTTTCATATTTTTTTAGTATAATTTTGAGGTGATTTTGTCTTTGCGTTATGATTTCTTTACACCCTTTCATCCCCCCTTTCCCCGCAGGCTATTTCAGAAACAACCGCCCGCGCTTCTTCCTCGGATTCGCCAAACCATTTCATTCTGTATTCCCAAGGTGCAAGGATACCATTCAGAACGTCCTGCCTGTCACGCTCCCTCTCCGAATTTTCATCAATAAACGGAGACTGATCGAATACTACGGAAATGCGGGAATCCGGGTCTATCTGCCTGTCAATGTATTTGCAGCCTATCTGCAAAATGGTTTTTACAAGCCTGTGCAGGAAGCCCTCAACATGAATAAAATGCTTGTGAGCGTTCTGTATCATATCCTGCTTGTCCCCGATATATTGAGTAGCGGTAACAGCGTGCGAGGTGTTAAACTGATAATGCTTAGTGCCGAATCCCACCTTGAAGCTGATAAGATCAAGCTGAGCCTGAACAGCCGCAATATTTTCCTCGACCCTCAGCTCCGGATTATGCTCCTGAACAAGGGGCTTTCCTGTACCATCATCAATGGTCTCGGAAATATAATAAAACAGCTGTTGATTGACCTCGTCAGGGGAGATCTTTTTCTCTCCGGAAAGCTCTGACATCAGGCTCTTGCTTAAAAAGACTTTTTTCTGACCAAGCCATATGTCGGAGTTAAAATTGTTGTAGGCAAGATCAGCGCCTTTCAGATTGTCAATGGCATTGTAGAATATGGAGCATCCCAAGCCGTTGCTTTCGGGAAAGGGATTTACTATAGCCGGTCTGCATATGGAGAACCATGGCTTTTCCGAGCCTGTTTTTATAATGGGAGGGATACCCTCCGGAAGCATATCCTCTTTCAGACTTCCCCCGAAACGGTCAGCATTGAATAAGTGATTTTCAATAACATATTCCCTGCCGTCAAGACGGTGAATTTCAAGGTATATTTTTTTGCTTCCATGCAAATAAAGCTCCGAGCAGAACGCCGCCTCCGTAATTATTCCGTTGTCGCAGCTCATGGGAATTATCATGTCCGCGTCAATGTAGTTCAGGTCGATCTTCGCCTCCGGGGAGGGAATTATCTTTCCCTTCCTGTCAACGGAAACATTTTTTAACCGGATAACTACCGCAGCCGTACCGGACCACATCATGCGCTCCATAAGACCGTTAGCTTCCTCCCAGAAATTATTGCTGCCGAATACACCGCCGTTTTCAGTGTCCCCCATTAAAAAGTCTGCGCTGTATTTGTCATCAAGCTTTATGGAGGTCTTGTCGTTGATAAGTATGCTTGCCCAGTCCTCGCATATTTTTTTCGCCATCTTCATTGTGTACATATCCTTTGTTTTGTAGCTTTCACCGTTTTCAAAGGATATGCGGTGAAAGGGCTCGTAAAAGCCTATCCACCATAGCCGCCATTCGTTGATTTTGTTATAATAATCAGCGCTGAGACAGCAGCCAAATTTTTCTCCAAGATAATTGATTATCTCATTGTTCATTTTTTACCTTCCCTTCTGCAAGAATAATTTTGATGAATTTGCTGAAGCTGTATTCCAGCGCGTCAGCAGTGTCAATGTCACAAGTCCCGTCATCAAGACGGACATCCCTGTCAGTAATTTTAGGATCCCAGATCTGCTCGGACAGACTGCCTATAACTCCGGTACACTCTCTTAGTACGGAAAACCTATCCTGCGCCATAAGAGACGTAAGAGCAGCTATCCGCTCATTACAGGGAGCCTTTCTGCAATCCATAATTTTTACCCCCAGCCGGGCATTGGTGCAGGCATATCTGAGACCGTTTATCACTGCCTGATTTTCATTGTCCGCCCAGACGTATTTTATTAGGTGAGAACTGAATCTCCCATATAATTTTTTTACAAAGGAGATAAATTCATCGCTGATCTGCTGAGGATCAACCTCTCCCTTTTCGCCCCGGATCTTGTGCTCTCCCACTACCGCAAGAGACTTGAAACCGTCAAGAAAAGCCGTCGCCACAAATACCGTCTTGGACTTGTTTCCGCCGAAATCTATCCCGATATTTATGGAGGTTATCTTCTCCGCATCCACACTGTCAGTTATGTACCGTTCGGGGTCGTCAGCAAATCCACGGAAAATAATTCCGTCCGCTGCAATACGGATACCGAGAATATCCCGCTTGTACCATACCGAAGAGGTGTCATATTGGGAACGTATCTCCTCCCGCCGCTGTTCCGGAATATTGATGTTGTCATCAATAGTGAAATGCCCGTAATTATATCCGCCGATAAATTTCCCGTTTATGCTGTCGTTCCTGTATCTGTCAATGTATTCGGTGTATATTTTAGCCTTGGGATTGTCAGGGTTCAGATCCCAGAAGATCTTTCTTTTATCCGCTGCAATAGTACGGTTGAACGCTTCTTTTATAAAGCTGTCCGCATGAAGATTTATTTCGGTAGCTATCCACATTCCGTATGAATTACCGCGAATGGATTTGAAGCTGCTTTCAAGCATACCCCCGGAAAAAATAACGATACGGGTCTTAAAATTTGTGGAAGCACCGTTTATTATAAGAGCTTCATTGCCCTTGTATTTTCCCCAGCGGCATTGATTTTTGAAATAATGCTCAATACCGAAGCCGTTGCAGTCTCCTATAATAAGCTTTGCATTTCCGAGAGTGGATGCAGTTGCAAGATGAAGCTTATCATTTGTATTTTGGAGCTCCTTGCAGAATGCGAAAATATTATCCACAGTTTTTCCCGCACGGACAGCTCCCTCTGCAACATTTACAGTGCAGTCCCGGCAGCGGCGGATGTAATCCAGATGCTTTTCTCCGAAATTATATGGTATGGACTTCTCCGCCCTGACCGAGCGCATAGCCGCCGACAGAGTTTTGATCGCCGAGTTTTGAATCAAATTCATTCTTCCCCTCCGTTATATTCTTCCTCTGCCAGCTCGTCAATAGCCGACTCCAGCTTTTCATACAGATCGGGATACTGTCTCGCCAGACCCTCGAACACCTTATCCTTGACAGACTCAAAGCCCACCTCCGAAAGCTTTTTATTTTTGATGTCCATAGTGCGCTTATAAACCGCAATACGGATTAGATCGGAAGCCTGCTTCATAAGCTTCATGGGATCGACATCTTCAAGGTCTTCATCGGAAAGCCGCTGAATACTTGACAGCATAATATCGGACAGAGTGCGTATTATTTCCTCAGTAGTATCCGGCTCAGGGATATTTTCTTTTTGTTTTACTTTTCTTGCCATGATTTAAATCACCGCCTCCTTTCCTTATTTTGATCGTAGTGACTATATTCCCACAGGGGGACATCACATTTATCCTCCCTTGCTAAGATCCATTAAAATTTTCAGCATATCGTCAAGCTTTTTTTCCGTCTTGGTCTGCTCCCGAAAAAAATCGTCCTTAGTCAGGTAATTGTCCTTTATCCTTCGTATGTCGTCTGTATTTTTTTCGATGTCCCGAAGGGTGGATTCAAATTCCTTTGCAGAAACTTTATTATCCAGCTCTTTGAATGTCCGCACCAGAAAAAAACCTATCACGCCTATAAGCAGAGTGAGGACGCCTGAATATACCGATAAAATTGCTGCTGCATCTGTTGCCATAAATGTTATCCATGCTTCCCCGTGGAAGCATACCTCCTTTCTTTTATTTTTATCAAGACCGGGAACAAGTTCTGAACCCTATGATCTTATTATAAAACATTTGTTCTATCATTTCCACTTACATATGAAAAGAATTTTTGATAACCGTCAAAGCCTTTTCAGAATTAGGTTTGCGGGTTTTTGAACATATTAATATTTTATGAACGACAGTGCAAATCATAGTTTTACGGGGACTTCCACGCCGCTTGACTTTATTGGCAAAAAATGATATAATTTAAATATTGAAAACAAAAAACTCCAAAGGAGGAAATTCCCTTGAAGCTGATAAAATATATAAAGCCGTATATTATTTTCGCGTTTCTTGCTCCCCTTTCAATGGCGGGAGAAGTAATGATCGACCTCCTTCAGCCGAAGCTCATGTCAACCATAGTTGACGACGGAGTTCTCGGCAGCAATATGGATCTTATTATAAAGACGGGTATCACAATGCTGATACTTATAATATTCGGAGGTATCTGCGGAGTGGCTTCCTCGGCTTTTGCGGGATGTGCGTCTCAGGGATTTTCAAGAGACCTGCGTAATGACGTCTACAAAAAAGTAATGTCCCTGTCCTTTCAGCAAACGGATAAATTCACTACAGGATCACTGGTCACACGTCTTACCGCAGATATTTCAGCAGTCCAGCAGCTTGTGGATTTCTCCCTGAGAATGTTCGTAAGAAATATAATCATGTTTGCCGGAGGCATCGTTATGATGCTGTCCCTGAACGTCAGCTTTGGAAAAATTATCGCCGTTGCCCTGCCGGTGCAGGTGGTGATCGTCCTGCTTATTATACGGAAAGCAAATCCCCTTTACACAATTGTCGCAGGAAAGCTTGACACGGTAAACAGCGTCATGCAGGAAAACGTCACCGGCGCAAGAGTGGTAAAAGCCTACGTCCGGGAGGACTACGAAGCCGGACGCTTCAACGATGCAAACGTCAGCCTCATGGAATCCAACCTGAAAGTTCAGAAGCTTGTGGCAATTTTACAGCCGCTGCTTATGGTGGTCATGAACGTCTCTGTTATCGTCGTTATATGGATAGGCGGCTTACAGGTACAGGCGCAGGAAATGCAGGTGGGACAAGTCATGGCAGCCATTACATATCTGACCCAGATACTTCATGGAATAATGATGCTTTCGATGATGTTCCAGACCGTTTCAAGAGCCTCCGCTTCTGCAAAGAGGATCAACGAAGTCCTCGAAACCGAACCCGTCATCACCGACGGAAAAGGAGACCACACCCTCGGCGAAAAGGGTACCGTCTCCCTTAGAAATGTAAGCTTTTCCTATGCGGATGCAAGCGGCAGACCTGTGCTGACTGAGATCAGCCTTGACATAAAGGCAGGAGAAAATATCGCCATTTTAGGAGCTACCGGTTCGGGAAAATCCTCACTGGTAAATCTTATCCCCCGTTTTTACGATCCCACTCAGGGGGAGGTATTGGTGGACGGCGTAAATGTCAGGAACTTTACGCTTAACGACCTGCGAAGCCGTATAGGTATCGTTCTCCAGAAAAGCGAGCTGTTTTCCGGAACAGTAGCGGACAATATAAAATGGGGAGACTTTGAAGCGTCCGACGAGGCTGTCCGAAAAGCAGCGGACATCGCACAGGCAAGTGAGTTTGTTTTAACAATGCCCGATGGATTTGACAATCCCATCGCAGAAAAGGGAGCGTCCCTTTCCGGCGGTCAGAAGCAGAGACTTTCCGTTTCAAGAGCCGTATTAAAACAGCCGGAGATACTTATTTTTGACGATTCCACATCTGCCCTTGACCTTGGCACAGAAGCAAAGCTGAGACAGGGACTGCGGAAAAGTCTGAAAGGTACTACCGTTATTACGATTGCTCAGAGAATTGCCAGCGTAAAGGACTGCGACAGGATAGCCGTCCTTGACCACGGCAGACTGGTGGGATGCGACACCCACGATAATCTGATGAAAACCTGCGAGGTCTATAAGGACATTTACAGTTCCCAGCAGGGAGCGGGTTCTGTGGTAAATGGTTAAAAATAGGATCTCAAAGGAGTGATCGGATGGCGTATATTTATCTGTTCTGTTCATCGCTGCTGATGTACTTTATCAGCGGTGCGGCGAATTCCGCCCGGGGCGAACAGGAAGGCGCGGCATTTATTTTTCTTTTAATTCTCACGACCGTTATTGCAGTTATACGCACAGCTAATACAATATCCGAAAGGCTGTATAAAAAGTACAGCGGTGAAAGTAAAAAGCTGACCGTCATCGACCTTTTGGTTTTTGACGGAGCAATGTATATCCTTTACGGTCTGGCAGCGGGATTTTCCCATAGATTCAATGATTTAAGTATGTGGCTTCTGATGATCTTTGCAGGATGTCCGACGCTGATAATAACATCACTTGTTATCGTCGGGAGATTTAAAAGAGCATTTGAATTAAGAAGCAATAAATTTGTGGAGGTAGAAAATGAAAAAAGCATTACTGGTAATAGATATGCAGAAGATCTGCATCGGTAAAGATCACGCAGATTATTTTAAATATGATGACGGTCTTTTGGATGCAGTTAATCAGGTGATTGATAACAGTCAGGACAAAATAATTATTTATATCAGGAACGTGATGAAAAATAATATAATTAATAAATTTGCACCGTTTCATGCCTATGAGGGCAGCAGGGAAGCTGAATTAGCAGAGGGTCTGCATATTGTCTCGGAAAATGTTTTTGATAAATTTGTCGGGGACGCTTTTTCAAATAAAAAGCTTGATGAATTTTTAAAGTCACATGAAGTAGATGAAATTGAAGTCATCGGAGTTGACGGCGGAGCTTGTGTTGCTATGACTGCTCTTGGCGCACTGAAAAATGGATACAGGGTTACTGTAAATACAAAAGCAATAGGAACAATGTTTGAAAAGAAAAAAGCTTCTTATTTTGAAAAAATAAAAAAGCTTGGTGCAGACTTCATATAAATTTTACAAGGCGGGCGAGTCCGTAAATGAATAAATTTGAATATATAAAATGTTTTTGGAATGATACAGACGATGAAACTCCGGTTCTACTTTTTTATGAAGTTGATCCTGAAAATGAAAGATACGCAAGAAGGATGACGGAAGTATTTCCGGACAGGTCAGTGCGCAGGGCTATTCTTGAAGAAGGATTTGATTTTGTCACGGAAGCGCCTGTTCCCACTGTTGATGAAATTAATAAGGGATCTGAATTTTATGCAATTATCATTTCGCGGGAAGAATTTGATAGTGTATATGATGCAGAAAAATATTTGGGAGAAATTACTTTTCCTAAATAATTAAATAAATTCTGATTAGAATTATATAAAATGCATTTGTAATTATTAAAACGGTATCAGGAGTAGGATCTTATGATAAACCAGCAGCATATTGAAGCCCTTAGTCCGCAGTTAAAACTGATATTAAATGACGAATTAAAAAGCGGAAATATAATACGCGAAACTTATCAGGGAGGATTTTCAAATGCGCCTGAGGATCATATATTTGTTTTTCTGGAACATCCTTTTAAATCTGCGATCAGAGAAAATATATCCGGTATTGTTTACCGTGAAATAAATGACCCGCATTATTGGAAGGCTGAATATGATGACGAGGAAAATCATCAGACGTTAGCTTGCAGCTACTAAATTACGAAAGGGGAAAAAATTATGCCTCCTATGCAGATCGGACCTCCGCCTAAGGGAGACGGACCAAGAGGTCCGCACGCCGCAAGAGTAAATATGGAGAAGCCAAAGGACGGCGGCAAAACCCTCAAAAAGCTTCTCTCATATATCGGGAAAAGCAAGTATCTGTTTTTCTCCTTGATTTTTGTTATGCTTGTTATTACCGGACTTAACCTTGCCGCTCCCACAGTCCAGCAGATAGCAATTGACTGCATAACAATTACGGAACAAAAGCTGAATGTGGATTTTCCCGCTCTTACGGAAGCTCTTATATGGCTTGGTATCGTTTATCTTTCTTCCTCAGTTTTTACATATCTTCAGGGAATTATTTCAGCCGGACTTTCACAGACCACGGTAAAAACCATGCGCCGTGATCTGTTTGAAAACCTCGTCCGGCTGCCAATAAAATATTTTGACACCCACCGTCACGGAGACCTTATGAGCCGTATGACAAACGATGTGGAGAATATCTCCACAACTATTTCACAGTCCATAGGTTCACTGATCTCCGGTGTGCTTACTGTTGCCGGCTCGTTTATTATAATGATGCTGTATTCCCCCATATTGACATTGATCTCCGTTTCCACTATTTTTCTGACCATCATAGTGTCATCAATAATGACAAAGTATATGAGAAAATTTTTCATGCAGCAACAGATACTTTTAGGAAAGATCAACGGACACGTTGAGGAAACTGTTACCGGATACCGCACTGTAGTCGCCTATTCAAAGGAAAAGGATCTGATAGACCAATTCAGCGAAATGAGCGACGAGCTTCGTAAATGCGGGATAAAAGCCCAGATATGCGGCGGTATGATGGGACCCCTTATGAACTGTATCTCCAATTTCGGATTTGTTCTTATCGCAGCTTTCGGAGGCTGGTTCTCCCTTAAAGGGGTTATCACTGTAGGAACGATACAGGCGTTTATTCTCTACTCAAAGCAGTTTTCACGTCCTATAAATGAGATCGCAAACCAGTATGCAAATATCCAGACCGCCATTGCAGGCGCAGAGCGCATTTTTGAGGTCATGGAATCAGAGAAGGAAGCTTCCGGAAAAATTGAACCATCAGGTGCTCTTGTCGGCACAAATTATTATGACTTTACCTCCGAGGATGTTAAGGGGGACATTGAATTTAAAAATATTAATTTCAGCTACGTCCCGGAAAAGCCTGTTTTAAAGGGACTTGATCTGAGCGTAAAGCAGGGACAGAAAATTGCTATTGTCGGCGCAACAGGCTCAGGAAAAACCACCATTGTAAATCTGCTGACCCGTTTTTACGACATCGACGGCGGAGAAATAACCGTTGACGGAAAGGACATCTGCAAGCTTCCAATGGACGAGTTAAGACGTTCCATTGCCATCGTTTTGCAGGACACAGTTCTTTTCTCCGGAACTATTGAGGATAATATCCGTTACGGCAGGGAGGACGCCACACTTGACGAAATAAAAGCAGCGGCAGCTCACGCTCACGCCGACGAATTTATCGAAAGACTTCCCGAGGGATACTCCTCAAAGCTTTCCGAAGGCGGAGCAAATCTTTCCCAGGGACAGCGGCAGCTCCTTGCAATTGCAAGAGCAGTCCTTGCCGATCCGAAGATACTTATTCTGGACGAGGCTACTTCAAGCGTTGACACCAGAACGGAAATGCATATCCAGTCCGCAATGGTAGCGCTTATGAAAAACAGGACTTCCCTTATAATAGCCCACCGTCTTTCAACGATACGGGACGCGGATAAAATCGTAGTTATCGACGACGGAAAGGTAGCCGAGCAGGGAGATCACGACCAGCTTATTTCCGCAGGAGGCGTTTATTACAAGCTTTACCAGACCCAATTTGCGGGAAATAAAACATGATGTAAAAAGAACAGTCCCCTTAGTTTGATTTTCAAACCAAAGGGATTGTTTGTTTATGAGGTGAAAATATTTATTTTTTTTACCTCTCATTTCAATTCCTCCATAAATTTTTATCTGTGTTAAGCAACCCAGCCCAATACTCCGCCAGCATCTTTTATAAGCAAATCAAGTTTAAGATACAAATCAAATGCTTCTATTCCTGACATATCAATGTAGTCTTCATTATTTATATCATTAAGTCTTATTTCATATTCATATTCAGTTCCTCTTGAAAATTTTAACGTTTCAAAACCATTCTCACCATCGCTTCTTATACCGTATATTCCAAATCCGTAATTTGCTTTGTCTACGTAAGACAGCATCTCGTATCCGCAATAAAATTTGTAATCTCTGTCTACACGCTTAAAAGTATTGTAAAATTCAATTAACGTGTGAATATCTGCTACGTCAACGAGCTCGGCATCTTTATTCTGGCTTATCTGGTCTGTTGCCCAATCAAGGCTACTATCATATTCACGCGGAGTTGTATAAGGACCAATAAATTTTTTTACATTACCCCATTTATCAATATATACAACTTCAGTTTGAAGGCGTTCCGGTTCAAAGTAACTCAATATTCGTATAGTAACAATATCGGGCATAGTTTGCCAGGTCTCTTTTTCATAAGAGTTCAGTTCTGCCAATATTGATAATTCTTCCGGTGTGACTTGAAGTGCCTCTGCTATATTTTCAGGCGTAATTTCAGACGTTGTTTCTGTTATTTCGTTGATCGTTGGCTTAGGGATAGTTTCACCACTAATACCACAGCAGGACAGTGACAGCACAATGGCAAACGCCAGCGCAAGGGATATTGATTTCTTTAGCAGTTTGCAGATCATGTATTTTTCCCCCAATTAAATTTTCGTATATTATAACACAATTTAAATATCCTGTCAATCATCACAAATAAATAACATATAATGATTTATATTTGATATGAAAAAAATACTTGACAAACAGAATTATTTGGTATATAATTATCACATATCATTGATCGAAAGGAAAATACCATGAATAATTTCAGCGTAAAAATGTATATGCAGTCAGTCATGTACGGGATGTACAATGGCTTTAAGCTGCTGTGTCCGAAACGCTGATGTGTAATTCATGCTTTGGTTTATTGCGGCTTAAGGAAATTACCTTGAGCCGTTTTCTTTTTATATTTTTGTACAGGAAGTGTTTTAAATGCAGAATAATAATTTCAGAATTTCCGTTCCGCAGAACATGGAGGAAATAAATAAAGCCCGCCGTCTCGCAGAGGAAGTCTTCATGCAATTTGAAGCCCCCACATTTATACAAAGGGGAGTTGACAGCTTTTTAGATTTCCTGTGGGGAAAACGAGTGCAGGAAATGATAGATGAAGGCAGCATGAAAATATGGTGCTGCTATTCGGACGACCAGCTTGTAGGTATGCTTGCTCTGCGGGAACGTGAGCATATCAGTCTTGCATTTGTAAAGGGAGACTTTCACCGTCAGGGGATCGGACGAATGCTTTATGCCGAAGCAAAAAAATATGCCCTGGCAATGGGGACTAAAAGGATCACCGTCAACGCAAGCGATTACGGACTGCCGTTTTATAAAGCCATGGGCTTCCGGGAAACAGATATGCAGCTTACTGCCGACGGAATAATTTACACTCCTATGGAAGTAAAAATATAAAAATAGTTTTTGAATTAATGAAGGGAAATGATATAAATGCTCGATCATAAGGGAACAAATATTATAGAGACCGAACGTCT
>JAFLUJ010000188.1 GCA_022511485.1 Oscillospiraceae bacterium
GAGAAAATGCCGCGGAATGTTCCGCCTTCTAAAACAAGTCCGGTCATTGTTAGATTACTCCTTTGCTGTTAATTTTTTAATACTTCTATTTTAACGTAATGGCTAAATCAAGTTATGTGATAGAGAGGATAGAAGATAGAAAATAGACTTTGTTTTCTATCCTCTAATTACTGACTTTATGTCCGGTTGCAAAAAAATTTTTTTTATGTTATAATACATAACAGATGATCTGATTTCTTAAAGAAGGTGTTTCCGCCATGAAAAATAAGCTGCTTGTCTTTACTCTGGGAATATGTACAGCGGTGTGTACAGTCGTCGCCGACTATGCCTACACGGGACAGGTCTATGACGAGCGTGCTGCGGAGATTGCCCGTTACGAATCCCTTAACGCAGATCCCCATATGCTTTACAACGGCTACACCGTTGAGGAGCTTGGGGAGGGCTATCAGAAGCCGGCGTCAATTTTCGGAAAGATCATCCTTGACGTTCCTATAATAAATCAGTATCCGGAGCTTCCCATCGGCTGTGAGATAACCAGCGCTACGGCAGTACTGGAGTATCTCGACTTTGATGTGGATAAGCTTTATCTTACCGATAATTATCTTATATGGGACGACAATTTTACATACGACGAAGAAATGGTCTCCCACGGACCTGACCCATACAAGGTCTTTGCAGGCGATCCCTACAATTGGGGATACGGCTGCTTTGCTCCTGTTATCGTGGATACTCTCAACAGGTATTTCGATGACCACGCTCCGAATTATGAGGCTATTTCTTTAGAAGAGACCAATGCCGCCGATATTGAAAAGCTTCTTAACGAGGGAGTTCCCATGATAGTCTGGGCAAGCCGCGACATGATGCCTTACAACTACCGCGAGCCTGCCGAATGGCTTATCAACGGTACTGACGAACCATATACATGGATAGGCAACTCCCATACTCTTGTGCTGTGCGGATACGACAACGCCTGCTATTACTTTATGGACTGCGATGATAAGGACGAGATCACGCCTTATCTTAAAGACCAGTTCTTGAACCGGTTTGCCGAAAACGGAAGTCAGTGCATAGTAGTAAAGATCAAGTAGTATCAGATCAGTAGACGTAAATATGCGCCATAATATACACCAGTCCGATGCCGGCGGCGTCGGCAGTAAATGAAAATGCGACAGCCCAGATAATTGAAATTATGGGCTGTTTTTTTATTGCCCGCTCACGCTTGACCTCCGGAGCACGCATTCCCCTGCCGATTTTCAGGCTCTGCACCTCGGCGCTGCCGAACGTCCAGATATTAACAGCAGAATGGATAATATAGGCAATTACACAAAGATAAAAATATCCCTGAAAATAAAATATCGAAAAGACATACTCTACAGCGGCGACAAGAAGGACATTCAGAAGAACGGTCTTGCTGAAGCTGAGGTCTGTACGGGTCAGCTTTGTAAAAACATAAAACAGCGGGAAAAGCACTACCAGATTAAGAAGCACAAGCTGAATGTTTCCGCCTATGATCCCTGCGAAAAAAATTGAGTAGAACTGCATTGGAAAGGCGTTCCACAAAAACATCCACACAAGGACAGCGGCAAGCGCTCCCAGTGCGAAATAACCCTTTTTTCTATCGGTAAAATACTTGTCAAGCTTAGTAAACAAATCCATCAGCCTTTCAATTAAACGTTAATATATTATATTATACCATATTTTTTGCTGAAATGGAATAGTTTGCCGAAAAATATTTAAAATGGCTGCTGCTCAGGGTAATTCCATGAGATCATTATGAATAGTAAAGCAGATCATAATTTATGCTGATCCCTAAAATCTTGGCAGACACTTTTGAAAATAAGTCTGGGGAACAGTCTTTCTCCGGAAAGATCGTTCCCCAGCAGGAGTACAGAAATCCACTGACAGACAAAGGCATGACCGCTGCTGTTCAGGCAGTGACCAACCTTTGAATATTTTTCATAATGTGAGGTTTACTTCATAGTTTACTTTTCAGATCTCATCAGCAAGAGCCGCTGCCTTCTTGCAGCCGTCTGTCTTTTCAATGTCTCCCACAGCAAGCACGCCCGGGATAAGGACTTCCCCTGCCATTTCCCATTTAAGCAGGGCGGCAGTACGCTCGATGGGGACTTTTACGCCGTCCATAACGGACATATCATTCTCCTCGCAGCAGGTGATAAGAGCGCATTTCTTTCCTGCAACGTCCTTTCCCGCAACGCAGAAGGAGAACAGCTTGTCGATTATGCCCTTGATCTGCGCCGGAATGGAGTACCAGTAAACAGGCATTGTGAAAACAACAGCGTCCGCTTCTAAAATAGCCGGAGCGATGGTGTTGAAATCATCGTCAAAGGAACAGGCTTTTCCGGACTTGAAACAGGTCTCGCAGGCATGACAGCCTCCGGTATTTTTCATGGCTGCGTCGAAGCGTGTGACTGTGTGTCCCTTTGCCTCCGCTGCTTCGATAAATGCTTTCGTCATGGCGAAGCTGTTTCCGTCCTTACGGGGACTTCCTGTGATAACAACGATTTTCTTGCTCATAAAAATTTCTCCTTTTAATATAATATGGATTGACTTCTTTAATATCCTATGCTACAATCATAGCATAAATGAAAACACAATACAAGTACGCACATTCAGGTGCGATACTTACCAAAAGGAAAGTGGTGTTTATGAGTATAGAATGTATCCAGAACAAAAGTATTGAGGAAACCGGATTCAGCTACACAATGTCCCTTATTCAGGGGAAATACAAGATGTTTATTCTGTATGCTCTGATGGAGTTTGAAGTAGTCCGGTTCAATGAAATGAAAAAATATATCGGGGGAATCTCATATAAGACCCTCAGCGCAACATTAAAGGAGCTGGAGTCTGACAGTCTTGTGAACAGAAAGGAGTATCCCCAGATACCTCCGAAGGTGGAGTACAGCCTGACCGAGCGGGGAAAATCCCTGATACCTATTCTCGACCAGATGTGTGAGTGGGGAGATAAGCATAGAATTTAAACCCGATCGACGAAGTAAGAGGTGGATCTCATGATATGTCCGTATTGTGACCAGGGAATAATTTTAAAAGCGCGTGTAAAGCATACAGGCACAGAAATATTGATTTGCGAAGAGTGTGATACCGTATGGCTGGACGAGGTCAGCGATAAAAGCGGAACAAGCTTATCAGAATTTATGAAAAGTCAGTCTGTCAATCCATTTTGGAGTGAGCTTGAAATAACAGATCAAAATAGTGATATGTCTTAAATATTTTCGCAGAAATAATTATAGTGATTCTTTTTTATTTGTAATTGACAATGTGTAAAGATTATGGTACAATTATATAACGGCTTGTTTGACAACTCCGAATCTTATATACTGCCCGCTACAGCAAACTATGCATTAGTTTGCTGCGCCGTCTCCGGCGGCTGAAAATCATAGATTTTAGCGGGCAGTATGAACGGCGGCTCTGCGGCTGCGCCGCACCTCTGAGCAAAGCTCAGAGGTATTGCAAATCATT
>JAFLUJ010000189.1 GCA_022511485.1 Oscillospiraceae bacterium
TTATGTACCGTAATCAGATTTACGCGTATAAGCGCTACATGTGTCGTTTATACAATTATTAAATTTTTTTGTTGCTGTTAAAATCAACGATTTAAATTTTAGCACAAATTATTTTTAACGTCAAGTGGAAAAAAGTCAAAAAAATTTTGGGGATCTCCCCGAAAATTTTCATCAATATAAACAAATAACACAAAGAATTTTGAAAGGAATGTCAAAAAATGAATCTTATTGATTGTCACTCTCACTCAACAAACAGTCCGGACGGACACTTCTCTCCGGAGGAAATGATAAAAACGGCGATGGAGAAAAACTACTCCGCCTACGCTCTCACAGACCACTGCGAGGTAAACAGATGGTTCTCCATCGATCATTACGGTGTCGAGCCAAATGAATACGATACATATGACTTCGGACGGGATTTTGAAAAGTCCATGGCGGAAAATACTTTACTTAAGGAAAAATATGATGGAAAAATAAATTTACTCTGCGGTATCGAGCTTGGACAGGCAACTCATGACCTCGGACTTGCCGAAGCGATAGTAAAGGACAAACGTCTGGATTTCGTCATCGGCTCAATGCATCAGCTTCCGGACAACGATGATTTCGCCTTTATTGACTTCTCCAAACACAGCGTCCCGGAGCTTCTGGAGAAATACTACGCCGAAATATACAAGCTCTGCAAATGGGGGCAGTTCGACGTTCTGGGACATCTTACCTACACCCTCCGCTACATCGAAGGCGACAACGGAATAAAAGTGGATATGTCCCCCTATGAAGAAATTATCCGGGAGAGCTTTAAGCTTCTCATAGAAAACGGCAAGGGTATAGAAATCAACACAAGCGGTCTCAGACAGGCATATGGTCAGCCATTCCCCAACCTTTACTGGGTAAAGATGTTCCGTGAAATGGGCGGAGAAATCCTGTCCATTGGCTCTGACTCTCATACAACAGAGGATCTTGGCAAAGGTATAGCCGAAGGTGCAGAGATAGCTCTTGAAGCCGGATTCGCCCACCTTTGCTATTTTAAAGAACGTAAGCCTCAGTTCATAAAAATTGTATAGACAATTTCAAATTAATGAGGTATAATTAAATTTTAGATATGTATTATCAGGGAGGATACTTTATGGATACACTTATTGAACTTCTTAAACAGAACGCCAGACTTTCCAACAAGGAACTGGCAGCAATGACAGGAACCTCCGAAGCCGAGGTAGAGAAAAAGATCAAGGAGCTGGAGCACAGCGGAGCAATAAAGGGCTATTCCGCTGTTGTCAGCGATGAAATGGCAGATAAGGACAGCGTCACCGCTTTTATAGAGGTAAAGGTAACTCCAAAGGCTGACTGCGGCTTTGACGACATCGCTAAAACTATTATGATGTATGACGAAGTGGAAAGCCTGACCCTTATGTCCGGAGCTTTCGACTTAGCTGTTACTATAAGCGGAACGAACTACAAGGAGGTTGCGCTTTTCGTTGCTCAGCGTCTTTCTACCATTGACGGAGTAATTTCCACTGCAACACATTTTGTTCTTAAACGCTACAAGGAAAAAGGATTCTTTATCGAAGGTGAAGACGCTGACGAAAGGGGCTTTGTTTCTCCATGATGGACTACGATAAAATAATTTCTGAGCGGTGCAGCGGACTTAAGCCTTCCGGAATAAGAAAATTCTTTGATATTGCCGCAACTATGGAGGGAGTTATTTCTCTTGGTGTTGGCGAGCCGGATTTTCACACTCCCTGGGAGGTAAGACGCTCCGCAATAACCGCTCTTGAAAAGGGCAGGACTGTTTATACTGCCAATTCCGGACTTATTGAGTTACGAAAAACCATTTGCGGTTATATAAAACGGAAAATAAATGTGGAGTACGATCCTCAGAAGCAGCTCATCATTACAGTCGGCGGCTCGGAGGGTATCGATCTCGGCATACGGGCATTGGTAAATCCCGGAGACGAAGTCCTTATCGTTGAGCCATGCTTTGTATGCTACGCTCCTATCGTCGAGCTTACCGGAGGCGTCCCTGTTTCGATCGAAACCAAAGCAGAGGACGGCTTCAAGCTTACTGCTGAGGCAGTGAAAAGCAAGCTTACCGACAAAACCAAGCTGCTGATACTCCCCTTTCCAAACAATCCCACCGGAGCAGTTATGACAAGGGAAGACTTAGAGCCCATCGCAGAAATACTGAGAGGGACAAACGTCATCGTTCTTTCAGATGAAATATACTCTGAGCTTACTTATGAGGGAAAGCATTTTTCCATTACACAGCTTGATGGTATGCAGGAACGGACTCTCCTTGTAAACGGATTTTCCAAGGCATTCGCCATGACAGGCTGGCGGCTTGGCTACATCGCAGGTCCTGAGCCTATTGTCCGTCAGATGCTGAAAATACATCAGTACGCTATAATGTGCGCTCCCACCGTGTCCCAGTATGCTGCCATAACGGCAATGACCTCCTGCGACCACGAAGTAGAGAAAATGGTGAACGAGTACAATATCCGACGCCGCTGGCTTGTAAATGCTCTTAACGAAATAGGTCTCACCTGCTTTGATCCCAAGGGGGCGTTTTACGTTTTTCCGTCCATAAAGTCCACAGGACTTACCAGTCAGGAATTCTGCGAACAGCTCCTTTACAAGCACAATGTAGCTGTAGTCCCCGGAGACGCTTTCGGTGACTGCGGAGAGGGATATATCAGGATCTCTTACGCCTACTCCCTTAAACATCTTATGGAAGCGGTAGAGCGTATCTCTGAATTTGTACAGGAGCTTAAACAATGAATACTGTAACAGTCAACGCTCCCGCAAAGATCAATCTTATGCTTGACATTACTGGCAAACGGAACGACGGATACCACACTCTGATTACGATAATGCAGAGCATATCCCTTGCTGATACTGTATCTCTGACCCCAAACAACAGCGGAGAGATCACCGTTCAATGCAATGACAGCATGATCCCCCTTGGAATGGATAACATTGCCTTCAAGGCAGCGGAGCTTTTTTACCGTCATACGGTCATATCCCCAACAGGTCTGGACATAAGAATTGACAAGCAGATACCTTCACAGGCAGGTCTGGGCGGAGGAAGCGCAGACGCTGCGGCAGTTCTTGTGGGAATGAACAAGCTTTACAGCACAAGGCTTCCGGAAAATGAGCTTTGCCGGATCGGAGTACAGCTCGGCGCAGATGTTCCGTTCTGCATTGTCGGCGGGACAAAAATATGCCGAGGGATCGGAGAGCTTATGACTGACGCTCTCCCTCTTGAAAAATGTTTTATTGTCATAGGAAAAGGAACAGAGGGTATATCCACCAAAGAGGCTTACAACGAAATAGACGCAAAATGCCTCTTTTGTTCAGAAGACGATTCGGACATCTACAACGGAAGCATAAGCTCTGTAAAAGCTGTCGGAAGAAATGCTTTTGAGGAGGCTGCTGTCTGTCCGGATATAAAAAAAATAAAGGAGATCTTTTATGT
>JAFLUJ010000190.1 GCA_022511485.1 Oscillospiraceae bacterium
GGGAATAACCTTTCTTCAGAAAGGTTTTCCCCAGTAAGAGTACAGAAGTAATGCGATAAATTATGATTTTATCTTATTTTTCAAACTGGCTTTCGTGGCGCTTGAAGAAGTCCACGCGGGGTTCGAGGAATTTCAGATCATGCTCTGTTTCTCCCTTTAAAATGCTGTCTGCAAGGGTATCGAAAATGTGATCCCAGTTCCAGAGCTCTCCGCTCAGGTTCATATAATCACGAACCATTTCCGTTCCGTCAGAAGCAATGGGGTGAAGCAGCACTGCCGCTGTCTTTATCATGTGGAACACGTTCACAAGCCATTTTTTACGCAGCTCGTTGTCGTCTGCCTTATCAGCCTCCGCCTTTGCTTTAGCCATGTACTTACTTGCCTTCCGGATATATGAATCCAGTACATATGTCACTTGATGGAACTCAAATTTATACATGAAGCGCTCGTATTCAAGGACTGCCTTTTCAGATTCGGCGAGAATATCCTCGTCCACATTTCCGACGGGCATTTTACCGTCCAGATACTTCTGAGCGTCATAGAAGCAGGTGCGGATTATTCTGTTGAACACATTTGAAAGCAGAAATCCCTCTTTTGTTACCGGATCTCCCTCGTCCTGCTTTGCTGCCGGATTCAGCGGCTTGGGCTGGAAGCTTACGCTTCTCATGCCAAGTCCCAAGCTAAGGAAGTGCATACGAAGCTGCTCTGCGGTGTAGTAATTCAGAAGCTCCGCTGCCATGGGAGGCTTCACCGCTCCGCTGCTGGACGCCTTCTTATCAAGGAAAAGTATATGATGGTTTGCCACCAGTATGGGAAGCTGCAATTCGCCTTCCTCCGGAGTGCAGGAAAGCTTATCCTTTCCCTGAAGAGCCATGAACATCGCCATTTCCGCAACGCCGTAGAAATAAATGTTGTCCTGACCTATGAACTGGTAGACCTGAGCGTCCTTTGAGCACCAGAAATCCTTCCACTCATCGCGGCTGTGACCGATAGATTCAAGATAAGCCTGTGTAAATGAAATAGGCGCCCACAGAGATTCAGGCCATACCCATACAGTCAGCGGATCTTCGCCCTCCAGAACGGGAGCGGGAACTCCCCAGTCGATATTTCCGGTTAGACGGAACGGTACAAGCGTCTTTCCCGTGCGGAAACGCACTCCCGCTCCGGAAAGCACCTCGCAGGACTTTTCACGGTCTTCAAGAGTTTTGAAAATTATGGTAAAGGAGGTCTTTTTTGCTTCCTCTATAAGCTCATGGGAAGCAAGGCTACCTTTGAGCTCCTCGTATTTCTCCCTGAAATCGTTCATTATATATACTACGGGAGGCTCTAAAAATTCTCCTATTGTCTTGTAGACCACCTGACGGACATTTTCCTTCTGCTTTATATCAGCTGCATATTCCCGGAGAATATCAAGGTGCTCGGTAAGCTTGAAATACCAGTTATAAACGTCCTTCATTACAGGAGTTTCCCCGGTAACGGTGCTTTTGGGATCAATAAGATCCTTTGGCATATACTGATGACCCAGGTCGCACTCGTCGGCGTAACCCTTTTCCGACTGACAGCCCTGAACCGGACATTTACCCACTACCTGTCTGCCGTTAAGGAAAGTCCCTGCCTTTTCATCGTAGAACTGAGCAGTAGCGATCCTCTGGAGATGTCCGTTTTCATAGAGCTTGCGGATAAACCAGTCGGATACCTCATTGTGTACCTCTGCAGGCTTGCCAAGCCCGGAAGCTCCGAAAAGGTTAAGGCTTATTCCGTAATCGTTAAGTGTTTTCTTCTGGGAATCGTGATTGCTCTGTACGAAATCCTTTATGCTTCCGGTATAGCCCTTGTCCTTGACAAGCTTCCGGTAGCTTTCGGCAATGGGAGAGCCGTAGCAGTCCGTTCCGGAAACAAAAATAACGTTTTCACTGCCTATCCTGTCACGAAGGAAACGGGCGTAAACGTCTGCAAAAACGAAAACTCCCCCCACGTGTCCGAAGTGGAGCTCCTTGTTTCCGTAGGGCATACCTCCGGTTATTACAGCCTTCTTTGGAAATTCAGGACGGTTATCCCGTGAGATTTTCTTCTTATAGTTCTTTTCATTGTTTTCCATAATTACAATGCCTCCGAAAAATTAATCAAAAAAAGCACGGAGAACCACAGCATACCGCGCCATTGCGGCAGCCGTCCTCCGTAAAATAATCACCTGGCATTTTAGCTAAGTGTAAGGATAGCCATATCTCCGTTGTTATTCTGACCGGAATTTCTTGCGGCGTAGATAACATTACGCATAAGCTTCCCGCCTGTAGAGCGCAGAGCTTCGTCAAAGGAGCATATAGCCTTGATAAATGCCTCGTCATCTCCATCGGATGCATAGCAGGTTATCATTACCTTTATAGCGTTATACAGTGAGCAGAAAAATACAAAATGCTCCCAGAAATTAAATTGGGGACTTAACATTGGCAGGGAAAATGTCCATACATAGCTTATAATTACATTCTCAATATAATGGGATTTTTCTCCTGCGGCAAACTCAGAATACGCCTTTCTCATGGTCAGGTATTTTTTCATATCTGTCATTTTAAGAGTCTCAGGACCTGACACTCCAAGGCTTTTATATATGCTGTTAAGAACGTCCTTATATGCGGCGTTGGGCTTGTTCAGAGATTTAAGCAGTGAGATACCGTCCGCCAGAGAGTATGCCGGATTCGGACGTACCTCCTTGAAATATTCAAGTACACGTTCATAGTCCATATTTGCGGAGGTAAAATCCTCAATAAAACGGGGTATATGAACCGGCTGATTGTTATCTATCATTCCCTGAACGGTTTTAACAGCATAGTTCAGAAGCAGGAAACGCTTTTCAAAATTGATATTGCGGTTCTGCAATATGCACATGAACAGCATACGCATCTGCCAGTAATACTGTGTGATAGGATACATCTGAAGTATACGCTGGCTCTGAGCGGTCAGCTCCTCGCTTTGGTCATCAGGAAGATTTGACATATTATAGGCGAGGGTATCTTTTTCTTCCATAAGGATCCTGACTACCTCGCTGTTATTGAGTTTAGGGGCATACTCCACCGCTGCAGAGGAGATCACAATATCACAGAAATCTCCTGGTGTCTGTGGTTTAAGACGCTCTGAAAGCTCCTTTACCACAGCGGGTGATACAACTGGGAAACTCATAATAAACTCCATTCTCGGCGGCAAACATCGTAAATAGAGAAAGCTTCTTCACCCCGCCGCGGCTCAAAGAAACACATTACTATTTATTATACCACATATTTTTTTAAAATGCAAGAAAAAATATCCTAAATCCATCGTTATTTCTCATAGTAAGGTAAATCATAATTTAGCGGAGAAGTTTTTCAATTTTGCGCCGTGCGCAAAATTGCA
>JAFLUJ010000191.1 GCA_022511485.1 Oscillospiraceae bacterium
CGAGTTTTGTGCTTTTCAGACTGCCGTCTGAAATTTTGCTGCGCAAAACCGCACAAAACATCGAGAAAGGAGGAGTGCTCCCTGCGGGAGCATGATTACAAATGGTCAACATAGGAAATGAATGGGACGATCTTCTGAAAGACGAATTTCAGAAGGAATATTACCTTAAATTAAGGGAGTTCCTTAAAAAAGAGTATTTCACACAGAGGATATATCCGGATATGTATGATATATTCAATTCTCTGAAATATACGTCATATTCGGATGTCAAGGCGGTCATTATAGGTCAGGATCCCTATCACGGCAAGGGTCAGGCTCACGGACTTTGCTTTTCTGTGCAGAAGGGAGTAGCGATCCCGCCTTCATTGCTGAATATCTATAAGGAGATCAATGCCGATCTGGGGATACCTCCTGCATCACATGGTTACCTGAAAAAATGGGCGGATAATGGTGTTCTTCTTATGAACACTGTCCTTACTGTTCGGGAGGGGCAGGCGAATTCCCATAGAGGAATGGGCTGGGAAATTTTTACTGACAGGGTGATAGAGCTTCTCAACCAAAGAGAAAAGCCAATTGTCTTCCTGCTCTGGGGCGGAAATGCCAAGCAGAAGCTTAAGCTTATAACAAATCCTAACCATTGCATTTTACAGGCTGCTCACCCAAGCCCACTGTCTGCATCAAACGGATTTTTTGGATGCAGACATTTTTCAAAGGCTAATGAGTTCCTTACTGCTCATGGTATTGAACCCATCGACTGGCGGGTCGATTAATATGACATTTATGACATTTTGAGGAGGTAAACAATGAATATCAAAAAGAAAATATCACTGCTGATCTCAGCGGTCATGGTTCTGTCCGTTTTTTCTTCCTGCGGAGAGAAAAATGATGATATAAGTTCCGCTGATGCTACTACAACTACGGTTTCTGTTTCCGCTGCTGATACAGAAGCAGAGGAACTGATTGATTTCTTTGACGAGGATTATGACCCCTTTTCCGATGACTATGACCCATACGGCGGAAACGGAGCTTCCGCGGCAAAGCATGATCCGAAAACAAGCTCCGGTGAAAGTGAAAATACAGATGTTGCTGCTGTGGCGCTCACTGAACTGGCAGGGCAAGGCAATGGAGACGTAGCTTCAACGGGCAATGCAGGTACAACGACCACGGCTGCTCCCCAAAAATCCGGAGGAAGTAACAGCAGCAGCGGCGGAAATAATGCTCCTGCAGCAACGACGACAGCAGCTACAACTGCTCAGACTTCAAGCAATACTCAGGCTGTTGCTGAGAAAAAATCAGCAGATCAGACTTCGGATAAGGTCACTCTTGTGCTCAATGCTTCAAATGGTTGGGAGAGCGGCGGCGATAAGTTTACACAGCTTGACGGTTCTGTAAAAAACAATTCAGATACAGCTATAGGAAGTTGGACTGTTACGATCCCTGCCGCTTCCGGAGTAAGGGTCGACCAGTATTGGAATTGCGAGATCTCTGTAAAGGGTGGGACATTAACAGTTACCCCGGTAAGCTATAACTCCTTTGTAGATGCAGGAAGCGAGGGAACATTCGGTATGATCTTATGCAATGCAGGAAACATCGACAGCTCAAAGGCAACTGTCAAGTTCGGAAACACAACAGTAAGCGCAAGTGACTACTGGAACGGAAATAACAATAATAACGATAATGGAGGAGGCAGCAGCGGTTCTGTGGGAAACAACAATCCTAAAATAGTTCAGGCAAAGGACATACCAGCTCCTACAACGGACGACTGGCTGTTCACAGACGGCAGCAAGATCGTTGACAAGGACGGCAAGGAGGTCTGGCTCACAGGCGTGAACTGGTTCGGATACAACACCGGAACAAACACCTTTGACGGTCTCTGGACCTGTGACCTTAACACATCCATCGCCGCCATTGCAGACAGAGGCTTCAATCTTCTGCGTATTCCCATTTCAACGGAACTGATAAAGAACTGGTCAAACGGCAGCTATCCCACTGCTAATTTCAATCAGGCTACCAATTCCTATCTGGTTGGAATGAACAGTCTCGAAATTTTTGATTATGTAATAGGTCAGTGTCGTGCAAACGGAATTAAGATAATGATTGACATACACAGCGCAAAGACAGATTCTATGGGACATATGTACAATGTCTGGTATAACGGCAATATTTCCGAACAGGACTATCTTGACGCTCTTGCATGGATGGCAGGAAGATATAAAAATGACGATACCATCATCGCATACGACCTTAAAAACGAGCCTCACGGTAAGGCGGGGGAGTCTCCTAGAGCTAAATGGGACGGCTCTAAGGATTCCGATAATTGGAAATATATTGCCGAGAAAGCAGCAAAGGCTGTCCTGAACAAGAATCCCAATGTGCTTGTTATGGTGGAGGGAATTGAAATTTATCCGATGGATACAAAGGCTAACGGCGATTTCTCCTCTACAAATATGGGAGATTATTACTGCACATGGTGGGGAGGAAACCTCCGGGGTGTAAAGGATAATCCGGTCGATCTGGGCAAATATCAGAACAAGCTGGTGTATTCTCCTCATGATTACGGACCTACCGTTTATGAGCAGCCCTGGTTCAAGGGTGGATTTACATATGACAGCCTGTATAAGGACTGCTGGTACGACAGCTGGTTCTATATCCAGAAAAGCAATACAGCACCCTTGCTGATAGGAGAGTGGGGCGGATTTATGAGAGATCCTAACCTTACATGGATGACCTACCTCCGTAAGCTTATAAAGGATAATAAGATAAATCACACCTTCTGGTGCTTTAACTCCAATTCCGGAGATACGGGCGGACTTGTCCTCGATGACTTTACTACATGGGACGAAGATAAATACGCATTTGTAAAGGAAGTCCTCTGGCAGCAGGGCGGAAAATTTGTGGGACTTGACCATGAGATTCCACTTGGAAGCAATGGCATAACGCTGTCTCAGGCAAAATAGAAGCAAGAAGGTCTGTCAGATGAGTAAGGCAGAAATTGCCAAAAGATACATATTGTTTATAATAAGCCTGTTTTTTGCGGCGTTGGGGGTTGCATTTACGAAAAGCGGGGAATTGGGGGTATCTCCCATTTCCTCTGTTGCAAATGTTCTGAGCCTGAAATTTTCCGCTCTTTCCATGGGAACATGGCTCATCATCTGGAACTGTGTTCTGATACTGGGACAGATACTTATTCTCCGGAAAAAATTTCAGCTGATACAGCTTCTGCAGGTGCCCCTGTCCTTTTTATTCGGATGGTTTACAGATCTTGGAATGTGGATGGTATCCTTTATCCCTGTAAATTCCTATCCTGTACGTCTGGTGATGGT
>JAFLUJ010000192.1 GCA_022511485.1 Oscillospiraceae bacterium
TGACATTGACTGGAGTTCCAGAACTGTGCAGAGGTCTTCAAAAAAAGCTGCACATTCTTCCTTTGTTTCAAGGGACAGAATGGCTGAATAAAGGTCGTCCATATGCTCGTTATTAAGATTATTGTTCATACGTGCTCGTTCCTTTCCTAAAGGGAATTATTCTTCAATTATCATTTTAGCACATTGTAGTGAAAAAGTAAATAGTTTTTATAAAAAAAATTATCTGCCAAATTATCTGCTTCGTGATCCTTCAAATGTTATATCAAACATCATAATTAAAGCGACCGACCTTGCATTCAATACCCTTTTCTTCCATACGCTCTATCCAATCAAAAATATACGTACTTTCTTCATCAGTAAATTCCTGAAATTTATAAAAGTATATATAAACACGATTTAATGACGGCAATTTTTCCAGTGCTTCAAGCAACTCTTTATCATAATAAACGTTTGTTACTTCAAATTCTTCAAGGCTTACGGCAGACCCTAATGGCGTCCAGTCATATTCATCATATCCAGCTGTATCTCCGTAATAGTTGACATGTGATACATATTTCAGATTCGGCATATTTTCCACAAAGCTCCAGTCATGCAAATTACAGCAAAATGCATACAAAATCTCCAAAGATGAAAGCTGTCCAAGCGAAGAACTGTCAAATCCTTTCTTAGTGTAATTTGTAAGAAGCAGAGTATTGAGATTTGATATTGCAGGCAATGTATCAATGTCGGCAGTCTTCTCTGGTGTTTCATCTGTCAGGTGTAAATATTCCAGATTATCGAAATTTTTAAGAAAGCTCAGATCATCCCTCTGCTCCTGATATATTGTCAGTTCATTCAGATTTTTCAGACGCTTTATCTGCCAGTTAAGAAAATGTCCCATTTCAAGCTCAGTAGTTGTATCAATATTGTAGATCTTCATACCACTATAGTCATCAATGATAACATAATTTTCCGTAAATTTTACTACCGCTGCTAAAACCGGGATCATGATAATTGCGATCAAAATAACAATTTTTAAAGAACTACGTACCTTCTGCATTACTATCCCTCCCCATGAAATTCCGTCCATATTTTATATTACCCTAAATTATATCACATCAGATAAATTAAGTCAATTCATTTGACTATACAAAAAGACGTACTGAAAATCACAGACTACCCATAATTTTCAATACGCCATAAAAGATTTCTTAGTCTACATCATTTCTGACAATATCTTCAAGAGTCTCTCTCATAACAGCAATTCTTGATTCCCCGCCCTTGACCATTACAACGGCAGGCTTGGGAATCCTGTTGTAATTGGAGGACATTGAATAGTTATACGCACCTGTGGCAAGGACAGCGATCAAGTCTCCTTCGACAACCTTCTGGATAGGCATACCCTCACCGATAAGGTCTCCGCTTTCACAGCACTTTCCTGCAATGGTGACCGTTTCAGTTTTAGGTTCAGAAGCCTTGTTTGCAGCCACTACGTCATATTTGGACTTGTACAGAGCATATCTGGGATTGTCTCCCATACCGCCGTCAACGGATACATATGTACGTATGTTGGGTATATTCTTTACTCCGCCTACAGTGTAGAGAGTTATTCCCGCAGGAGCGGCTATAGAACGTCCCGGCTCTATCAGAATGAAAGGCAGGCTGATATTTTTCTCCTTACAAAGCTCCTTGACCTTTACAGAGACCTTTTCCATATACTTGTCATAAGGAACGGGAGTATCGTCATCCGTATACTTAATACCAAATCCCCCTCCGAGATTCAGTTCTTTTACATCAAAGCCAAGCTCATCTTTGATTTTCGCAATAAAGTTCATCATGACCTCTGCCGCAAGAACAAAGGGGTCAATATCGAAAATCTGGCTGCCGATGTGACAGTGAAGACCCACAAGATCAACATTTTCCATTTCAAGAGTCTTCCTGACCGCGTCGAAAGCCTCTCCCGTTTCAAGAGCAAATCCGAACTTGCTGTCTATCTGTCCCGTTCTGATAAAATCATGGGTGTGAGCGTCAATTCCCGGCTTTATCCTGTACATGATATTGACCTTTTTGCCCGACTCCCCTGCAAGTCTGTTGAGCCGTTCAAGCTCATAGATGTTATCGACAATTATCCTTCCAACACCATATCTTATAGCCAGAGAAAGCTCCTCGTCAGTTTTGTTGTTTCCATGGAAGCAGACCTTATCCATGGGGAAGCCCACACTGGAAGCGGTGAAAAGCTCTCCCTCGGATACAACATCGAGACCTATCCCCTCATCCATCATTATCCTGCACATTGCCTTGCAGCAGAAAGCCTTGCTTGCATAGCACACAAGTCCCTCGCCGCCGTAATATTTGTCTATGGAGTTCTTGAAGCTGCGGCAGTTTTCACGGATAAGATCCTCGTCCATAACATAAAGCGGCGTTCCGTATTTCTTTGCAAGATCGACAGTGTCAATTCCTCCTATTGTAAGATGTCCGTTTCCATTCACGTCGAGATTATTTGATACAAACATTTTTTTGCTTCCTTTCATAGCTTTATCTATGGCAACACAGCACAAGTATTGCCCTAACAAATCAATCTTGATCTTCTGTTAATGCGGCTTCTTCGATCACCGAGCGTACTTCTTCCACACCTTCGCCTGTAACTGCTGAAAATTCAATGGCGGTTATCTGATCGAAGCATGGTATTTCCTCTGCGAAGCCCTTTCTGCGCTCCTCACGCTCTCTTTTGGAAAGTTTGTCGGATTTTGTAAAAACAATAATAAACGGCTGCTCACAGTCTATAAGAAAATCAACCATGTGCAGATCGTCCTTTGACGGCGGATGTCTCATATCAATAAGCTGTACCACCAACGCAATGTCCCTGTCTGCCGTAAGGTATCCTTCCACAAGCTCAGCCCAGCGAAGCTTCTCATTCTTGGAGGTCTTTGCATATCCGTATCCCGGAAGGTCGACCATAAAGCATCCGTCAGTGTCGTAGAAATTTATGGTAGCTGTTTTCCCCGGAACGGAAGAGACCCTTGCAAGATTTTTTCGATTGAATATCTTATTTATAAGCGAGGACTTTCCCACATTTGAACGTCCCGAAAAGGCGATTTCCGGTCTTTCAGGAGCAGGGATCTGCTTATACTGACCATATGATGCAAAAAATTCTGCCTTGTTAAAGTTCATGACCATGCTCCCCTCCCATTTCAATATTGAATTAAAGCTAACCAGTAATTTGCATATTTTGTATTATTATATATGATTATACCACATTATTTGAATTACAGCAATAGCTTTTATAAAAATATTTTTGGCAAAATGATTCTCTCCTTTCAAAGAAACTAAAAAGGACATG
>JAFLUJ010000193.1 GCA_022511485.1 Oscillospiraceae bacterium
TACTAAACAACAATATAAATACAGAACAATCATTACACCGCTAAATTATGATTTACTTGCTTTAAAGGTTTACAACCTCTGAAAAATATGCTATAATGTAAAGGAATTTACATATACGAGGTGTTTCTATGTCATTAAGAGTGGGAATGGTATCCCTGGGCTGCGCAAAAAATCAGGTCGACGCAGAAAGAATGTTGTATAAAATACGGGAAGCAGGCTATCAGCTGGTCGGAGATGCTGCGCTGTCCGATATTGTAATAATCAATACCTGCGGATTCATCGAATCCGCAAAGCAGGAGGCTATCGACACCATCCTTGAATTTGCCGCGCTGAAAAACGAGGGCAGGATAAAAAAGATCGTGGTTACAGGCTGTCTTGCAGAACGCTACCGGGAGGAGGTCGCAAAGCTTATTCCCGAAGCGGACGCAGTAGTCGGTATCGGCTGTAACGGAGACATCGTTTCCATACTGGAAAAAATATCTCAGGACGACGGGGAGACCGTCCAGGCGTTCGGAGAAAAGGAAAAGCTTTCCCTTACCGATGACAGATTGCAGACTACACTGTCCTTTTTCGCATACCTTAAAATCGCCGAGGGCTGCGATAACTGCTGCTCCTACTGCGCTATCCCATCTATAAGAGGAAAATTCCGCAGCGTTCCTATGGAAGAGCTTGTTTCCGAGGCAGAAAAGCTCGTACGGAACGGCGTCCGGGAGCTTATCGTCATCGCTCAGGATACCACACGCTACGGCACGGATATTTACGGAAATCCAATGCTCCCCGAACTGCTGAAAAAGCTCTGCGAAATAGACGAGCTCAAATGGATCCGGGTGCTGTACTGCTATCCGGAGCGTGTCACAGACGAACTTCTGGAGGTCATGGCAAGTGAGGACAAGATCGTAAAATACATGGATCTCCCCATTCAGCACTGCGACGGAGAAATACTCCGGCGAATGAACCGCAGCGGAGACGAAGCTTCCCTGCGTAAGCTTGTTGCAAGGATAAGAGAGAAAGTTCCGGGAATAATACTGAGAACGACGATCATGACCGGTTTTCCCGGAGAGACTGAAAAGCAGTTTGAACGTCTTGCGGAGTTCATTAATGATATGGAGTTTGACCGTCTTGGCTGCTTTGCTTTTTCCCCTGAGGAGGACACTCCCGCCGCCGGAATGGAGGGTCAGCTTGAAGACGACGTCAAGGAGCACCGGGCTGAGGTCATCATGGATCAGCAGATGCTTATTACCGTAAGAAAAAATAGCGAGCTTATAGGAAAGACCATCGAGGTCGTCACCGAGAGCTTTGACCGCTACGGAGAATGTTATTTCGGAAGAAGCGCTGCGGACGCTCCCGAAATAGACGGAAAGATCTTCTTTACCTCCCCTGAAAAACGTCAGGTGCCGGGTAAATTCGTAAAGATAAAGATCACTGATATGATGGATTATGATCTGATAGGAGAGGTTGCAGATGAATCTTCCAAATAAGCTTACTCTTTTAAGAGTGATACTTGTCCCCTTCTTTGTGTTTTTCATGCTGACGGATATTGTACCGTTCAGTCCGGTCATTGCGCTGGTGATATTCATTGCCGCTTCGATAACGGACGCTCTCGACGGACATATCGCCAGAAGCAGAAATCTCGTCACCAATTTCGGAAAATTCCTTGACCCCCTTGCTGATAAGGTGCTGGTAGTCTCCTCACTTATCTGTCTCAACAGTATCGGAGTGATAGGAGCTGTCCCTGTTATTATAATCGTCGCCCGCGAATTTATGGTGTCCGGACTAAGACTTGTTACTGCAAACGAGGGAGTAGTAGTTGCAGCCGGTATCTGGGGAAAGCTCAAGACCGCTTTTACAATGGTGGCAGAGGTCGCTATCATGCTGGGCTTATGCTTCGGCTTTGAGGGACAGACAGCGGACATTGCAAACATCGTTTATCAGGTGCTTATCTGGATCGCAACGATCCTTACAATCATTTCCGGCGGAGTTTACCTGAAGGGCTACTGGAAATATATTGATACGTTTAAATAAAAAGGGAGCGTAGGAATGAAAGAAAAAGTAATTCGTTCTAAAAGAAAAAAAAGACTCAACGTCCCTAATCTTATAACCTGTATAGTCTTTTTCGCTATCATCATTTCAATACCGATAATTACAGCGATACTGCCAAAAGAGGATTTTTCCGAAATGGAAAATACCTCTTTGAAAAAGATGCCTAAAATATCTGCAAAAACGGTCTTTAACAGAAGCTATATGAACGATCTGGAGAAATATATCTCCGACCACTTTGCAGGACGGGTGGGCTGGATAAAGGGACGGACTGTCCTTGAGACTTCCCTTGGCAAGCAGGAGAGAAACGGTATTTACATTCTGGAAAACCGTCTGGTGGAAAAGATCAGCGAGCCGGATTATTCAGCGGTGGATAAAAGTATCGCGGCGATAAACACATTTGCAGAGAAAAATGATGTCCCCATCTTTTTTATGCTTGTGCCTACATCGGCAGATATTTACGCAGACGAGCTTCCCAAAAACGCTCCCAATGTAAATCAGAAGGAGTTCATAAGCTATGTGTGTGGAAGTCTTAACAAACCTGTGACCTCTATAGATGTTTACCAGACCATGTATTCCAACCGGGACGATTACATCTACTACCGTACCGACCACCACTGGACAACAAAGGGAGCTTACCTTGCCTACGCAGCCGCCGGCAAAAAAATGGGATATACTGCCGAACGTGAGGATATGTATGACATCGAACACGCCGGAATTGATTTCATAGGCACGTTTTATTCAAAGGCTCTTTATGACGGCGTTGACAAGGACATCCTTGACTTTTATCATTTTACCCTGGGAGACAATGTTACGGAGGTTCTTGTTACCACAGAATACGGCAAAGAGCCCCGGAGCTATAACAGTATGTACTTCCGGGAGTATCTTGACGTGAAGGATAAATACTCCTCCTTCCTTGGAACCAACGCTCCCCTTGTTACCATCAAGGCGGACAATAGCGGCGGAAAGCTTCTTATAATAAAGGATTCCTACGCCCACTGCTACTCCACCTTCCTGACCCAGCATTATTCGGAAATAACCCTTATGGATATGCGCTACATCAATATGTCCTACAAGGAGCTTATTGATCCGGAGGAATACGATCAGGTACTGTTTTTATATAATGCCTCCTCCTTTATGAGCGATATTGATATTAAAAAATTAGCCTATTGATCAGAGGTTAGAAGACAAGAAGATAGAGGATGGGGCTGTTGCACAGGGTAATTTATAAGTATATTATGAATAGTAAAGCAGATC
>JAFLUJ010000194.1 GCA_022511485.1 Oscillospiraceae bacterium
CTTAAGGCAACACCGCACAACTACCGCCTGACAGCTTTGCACGTCATATACTTGCGTATCTGACGTGTAATAGTTGTACGGTATTGCCTTAAATACAGAAAATTACTTTGTGAAAGGAGCATCCGCTATGATACAGCCTCTTGATGGTAAATGGATCATGCACCGCTCGGAAGGAAGCGAAAATTTTGAGGTATCCATCCCGGCTTCGGTGTACAATACTCTTATCAGCGCAGGAAAGATACCTGACCCATATGTCGGGCTGAACCAATACGACGCTTTTGGCATTTCAGATGATAACTACGATTTTGAATATAATTTTATCCCCGATCCGGCGTTTTCAGGCTGTGACAAGGTGTATCTGCGCTTTAAAGGCATTGACACAAATGCACTGGTCTTCCTTAACGGTATCCAGATAGGCAAGGCGGAAAATATGCACCGCACCTACGAATTTGATATAACAGGCAGGCTCAAATCCGGCGAAAATAATGTCCGCGTCTGCATTTTCTCCCCGATAGATTATATCCGCGGCAGACAGAAAACCAACAATCTGTGGGGAGTAAGCTCCACTACGGATGGTTTTTCCCATATGCGTAAGGCTCACTATATGTTCGGCTGGGACTGGGGTCCCTCGCTTCCGGATCTGGGTATCTGGAGAGATGTGGAGCTTGTGGGTGTTCAGGGTGCAAGAATAGAAAGCATCTATCTGAAACAGAGACACATCGGCGACCGGGTATGGCTCTCATTTGACACAAAGCTTGCGGATATTTCGTCAAAGGATCTGGGAGTGGAGGTCACACTTATCTCTCCTGAGGGCGCTAAGATGACATTTTCTGATGCTGTGAAAGGCGATAAGTCAGCTCCTGAATGTGAGATCGCCGACCCGATGCTGTGGAATGTCCGGGGTTACGGCAAGCCGAATCTTTACACTGCGGAGATCACTCTCTACGACGGCGAAAAGATAGTGGATACCAGAAAAATGAATGTGGGACTTCGCACTGTTGAGGTCTGCCGTGAAAAGGACGACGACGGCGAGGAGTTCTGCTTCAAGGTAAACGGAAATAAAATTTTCGCAATGGGCGCAAATTACATACCGGAGGATCAGATTCTTCCCAGACGTTCTGAGGAACGCACAAAGGCTCTTCTGGAAAGCTGCGCCGAAGCAAATTACAATATGATCCGCGTGTGGGGCGGAGGCTTCTACCCGGATGACTATTTCTATGATATGTGCGACAAGCTTGGCTTCCTTGTATGGCAGGATCTTGCCTTTGCCTGTGCAGTATACAGCACTGATATGGATTTCTGCAACAATATCAGACAGGAGATAATGGACAACGTAAAACGTCTGAGGAATCACCCCTCCCTTGCTATGTGGTGCGGAAACAACGAGATCGAATCCGCTATTCTGTACTGGGGAATACCGGTCACCGAGGAGCAGAAGCAGGGCTATCTGCGCATATTTGAAAAGCTGATACCAAGCGTTCTCAAGCACTGTGATCCACAGACCTATTATCACCCATCGTCTCCGTCATCGGGAGGAGACTACAACGAACCCTCTGCGGAAAATAAGGGAGACAGCCACTACTGGGATGTATGGCACAATCTGAAGCCGTTTTCCGATTTCAAAAAGCACTGCTTCCGGTTCTGCTCAGAGTACGGATTTGAGTCAATACCGACCCTGAAAACGGTTCGTGCATTTGCAGAAAGAAATGACCTTAACCTTATGTCACCGGTCATGGAGGCTCACCAGAAATGTGACGCGGGAAATGAAAAGCTTCTTTACTATCTTGCTCAGATGGTTCACTATCCATACAGCTTTGAAGGACTTATCTACGCTACCCAGCTGGTTCAGGCAGAGGCGATACGTATGAGCGTTGAGCATATGCGCCGCAACCGCGGAAAATGCATGGGATCTCTGTACTGGCAGGTCAACGACAGCAATCCGGTGATCTCCTGGTCGTCAATAGATTATTTCGGAAGATGGAAGGCTCTGCACTATTATGCAAAGAGATTTTATGCTCCTGTGCTTGTCTCCATTGACGACAGCGACAAGGAAAATCTGGTAATAAACATCTCCAATGAAACTCCCCAGGAATTTATGGGAAGCGTCCGCTGGAGAGTAAAAATGAATAACAACGTTACCATTGCCGAAGGTACGGTTCATGCTACTGTACCTCCCATGACATCAATGGATATTGCCACACTGGACAGCCGTATGACAAAGCTTGACAAGAGTAAGTACAGAAATCATTATATAGAGTATTCACTGATCTATAATCAGAAGGTAGTATCCAGTGAGACCTGTATGCTTGTGCTTCCTAAAGAGTTTGAATATCTTGACCCGGAGCTTACGGTTGGGGTCGACACTATCGGTGATATGTTCCGCTTCGTTGTGGACAGCAGAAAATTTGCAAAGGGCGTCTACGTTGATTTTGAGAATTTTGACTCTCCTTTACATCTTAACTGGTTCGATCTTCACGGAGATTCAGTATCTCTGCTGGTGAAAAAATCCCGTATGCCGAGAGCGATAACTCCGGACGAACTGGAAAGAGACGTCCGCGTTCGCAGTTATTATGATCTCACAAAGGGCGGACATTTTGGAAGCTATTGATTTGGAGGTTATATATGAGCCTTAAAGAAGAATTTCTCGACATATACAGGACTAACATCACCAGGGAGGGAGCAGATAAGCTGCTGGAATATCTGCTTTCCGACAAAAGCGACTTTTTTACTGCTCCTGCAAGCACCCGCTTTCACGGTTCTTACGAGGGAGGACTTCTGGAGCACAGTCTCAATGTCTATCACTGTCTGAAAGATTATCTTTCCCGGGAACGGGCAAAAACCGTCTACAAAATGGACTACTCGGAGGAAACTATTGCCATTACTGCACTTCTGCACGACATCTGCAAGGTGAATTTCTATAAGGTGGATTACCGGAATGCAAAAAATGACCAGGGTGTCTGGGAGAAAGTTCCATATTATGCCATTGACGATAAGCTCCCGTATGGTCACGGGGAAAAATCGGTGTACATAATTACCGGATTTACCCGTCTGAGCCGGGAGGAGGCTTTTGCAATAAGATACCACATGGGATTCTCCGGAAACGACGATCCCAATCAGGTGGGAAGATCCTTTGAGATGTTCCCGCTGGCATTTGCTCTCAGCACCGCTGATATGGAGGCCTCCTACTTCCTTGAGGGTAAGGATTAAGGCGAGGTAAATTATAATTTAGCGGAGAAGTTTTTCAATTTTGCGCTTTTGCGCAAAATTGTCT
>JAFLUJ010000195.1 GCA_022511485.1 Oscillospiraceae bacterium
CATCGCTAAAGCTTTTTCTGAACCCCCGACACAGTCGGGGGTTTTCGTTATACAAGAAACAGCTGCCGAAGGCTCGTACTTCGGCAGCTGTTTGCATTTTACAGGTCTATATGCTATAATGTTTGTAAAAGGAGCATTAATATGAATAAAGAAAGATTTTACGACGCTCTGAACACCGTTCTGACGGGAGAGCACGTCCGGGCAGGGATAGGTACATACGGTGAAAAGACCGTCCATGCAGTGCTGAAAAACTACTTCGAGCCCTATTCTGACGGTCACGAGCTTAAAATAGGGGACTTCGTTGCAGATATCGTCGGCGAGGACGGCATTATCGAGATCCAGACAGGCAGCTTTGACCGTCTCCGGAAAAAGCTGGAGGCTTTTCTGCCTGTCAGCAGAGTAACGGTAGTTTATCCCATTCCAAGGCAGAAGTGGGTAATTACCATTGATCCGGAGACAGGTGAGCAGGGCAAAAAAAGAAAGTCCCCAGTAAAAGGGACTATTTATGACGCTGTTCCGGAGCTATATAAAATAAAGCAGTTTCTGTCGGACGAGAATTTCCGGCTGTGTATTGTGCTGCTTGATGTTGATGAGTACCGCGCTCCGCCGGAGACCACCGGTCTCAAACGGGGACGGAGACGTGGATATGTCCGTTATGACCGTATCCCCAGGGAGCTTGTGGATGAGATACTTATAGCAGACAGATCGGACTGGCGGTGCTTTATCCCTGCCGGGTTGACCGAGGAGTATACTGCCAGGGAGTTCGGAGAACTAAGCGGTGTTGGTGCAAGCTTTGCCTCCTTTGCGCTTAATATTCTGATGGCGGCGGGGGCTGTTGAAAGAATAGGCAAAAGAGGCAGAGGTTATTTGTATAAAACTATTATTTAGAGTACAGAAATAATGTGCCAAATTATAATTTACATTATTGTTAACGATATGTTCACTCATTAACCCGACCGTACAGCAGCCATTATTTTCTTACTGAGCAGCCATATCCTCGTCACTGTCGATCTGACTTGTACCGGGAGCAAGGGCTCCGGTAGCGTCCAGAGGCGACTGTGAAGATGATTTAGCGTATGCAAATGCTGACTTACCATGTTTCTTTATATCATACATGGCTGCGTCAGCAGCAGCAATGACCTCCTCACTGGTCTTTCCGCTTTCATTCAGGAACGCTATACCTATGGAGCAGTGTATTTCGAGCTTCATTCCGGTAGATTCGGAAATAAAGCCCTTACCCAGAATGTCAATGACCTCCTGAGCGATCTTTCCCGCGTCGCCGTATAATGTGAGATTTGTAAAGCACGCTACAAATTCATCTCCGCCGAATCGTCCTGCAAAGCCGCGGTCAAAGCTCAATTCGTTGATGGTATCCGCTACAAACTTAAGAACCTCATCACCGCAGGCATGACCATATTCATCGTTGAAATGCTTGAAGTCGTCCAGATCGTAGAACATGACAGCCGACAGATTCTTTTTGTATCTTGAGGACTCTATCTCTGATGCCAGAGCTTCGATGAAGGTCTCACGCTTGTAGATTTGTGTAAGAGCGTCGTAATTTGCTCTCTGAATAAGGTGCATCTCGCTCTTTTTCTCACGGTCAATGTCCAGGATAACTCCTATTATCTTAGTCGGGATCTCTTCACGGTTAAAGAATTTTGTTGCCTTTATCATGATCCATATAAAATCGCCGTAGATACTTTTGGCTCTGTATTCGCCCTGTATCGAGTTTGACGATCCAAGGATACGTTCAACATCATTTGCAAATCTGTCGTGATCGTCCTTATGTATACGCATCTTGTAGAGGAAGCTTTCCTCAATTGTGTCATCCTTGGCGCGGAAGCTGAATTTCTTATCAAAGTTTTTGGATACAAAAACAGTATTCTTTTTCAGGTTGATCTCAAAAATTATATTGTTTGACATTTCAGCAATGGTTCTGTACCGCTGTTCGCTCTCGTATATATCGTCCATGATCTTGTTGAATGTTCTGCCTATCCTGCTGAATTCGTCACTTCCACGGACACGGAATTGTATATCTGACTTTCCGTTTTCCTTCTGACGGGATATTTGAAGTATTTCATATATTGGCTTTGTAAAGAAGTGAATGAACACCAACGCACCAACACAGACAAGCACAACTATTCCGGTTGAGATATTCCGCATAAATCTGTTGCTTTCTCTTACCTGCTTTTCAAAGCTGTATCTGTCTGTAAGGGCAAGCATTGTCCAGCCGCAGTGTGAGACATCAGCTTTGAATACTGTCCGCTTGTTTTTGCCGTCTGCAAAGTCGTATGAATCCCCGAATTTGCCGTTATTTGACGGATTTATAATATCACGAAGGAAATCATTTGCTCCGCTGTATGTTTTGTTTTCTGTATAGCTTTTTACTGTTTTAAAGGGATATTCAAATATGTTTCCGCTTTTATCCATAAGAGCGATGACTGTGTATTTGTCAAGCTGGGCATTGTTCATGAGCTTTTGGATATACTCGGTATCGTACAACTCATAAACTATACCCTGACGTTCATTATCATAGGAAAGTATCGACTTTGCAACAAAAAACACAGGCATATTATTATCCTTTTCCCCGCTCATATTAAAAGAGGAAATACCATTATTTTCTGTAGCAAGGAAGAAAAATCCATTATAGTTTGTCATTGTTTCTCCCACATCACTGTCATCTGTTGAAGCTATTATCAGACCGGAGTTATTGATGACCATGATCTTTTTAAGAGAGCTGTCGTATGTTATCATATTGTTGATCCTTGCTGTTATTCTTTCATAGTCTTCGTTATCATCTGACATAGTAAAGCCTGCCTCGTTGCTTTCCTGAGTATATCTTCTCATAGACTCTGACGAGGCAATCTCTCTTGTACTGGAGGAAATATCTTCAAAATAAAAATTTATATTTTCTGACTGATTGCTGATGATGTTCTTTGTATTGGTCGCCATAAGGCTTATATACGCTTTTTTTATATTACTGGAAAAAGCAGAATTAAGTATAATAACAGGAGCAATCGCTATAAGAATAACAGCTAATGCAAGCTTTATTTTTACGTTCACAAAATCACCCCTGATAAAATTAATATCGGATATATATCATGTTGTTTGTCAAATATAAATATATACTTATATTTTAATACATTTTTTTTAAGCTGTAAACATATAATAGTGTATTTTGTATATAATGAATAATTTTTATTTGATTTTTTGTAAAAAATAAATATATTTTATTGCTCAAATTT
>JAFLUJ010000196.1 GCA_022511485.1 Oscillospiraceae bacterium
TGAGGGAGTTACCATTGAAGCTGGAGCTACTGTTACTGACTCCATAATCATGCCTGGCTCTGTTATCAAGTCAGGAGCTATCGTTGAGTATGCTATCGTTGGTGAAAACTGCGTAGTTGAGTCCGGAGCTCAGATCGGTGCACGTCCCGAAACTATCGAGAACAGGGACGACTGGGGCATTGCTGTAGTAGGTCACAACATCACAATATCCGAAAATGCAAAGGTTCTTCCGAAGCAGATCATTTCGGAAAATATGTAAGGAGGAACTGAATTATGAGCAGCAACAGAAAAGTATTAGGTCTGATTTTTTCAAATATGCATGAGGAAACTCTCTCCGATATGACCAAGGAAAGAACAATGGGTTCCGTTCTTTTCGGAGGACGTTACCGTCTTATCGACTTTCCTCTTTCAAACATGGTAAACAGCGGCATTGGTGAAGTGGGCGTTATCACAAAGTCCAACTACCAGTCCCTGCTTGACCATCTGGGAAGCGGCCGTGAATGGGATCTGGCAAGGAAAATAGGCGGACTTCATCTGCTTCCTCCTTTCAGCCACGTTCAGAGCGGTATGTACAGAGGCAGACTTGAGGCTCTTTACGGCGTGTGGGATTTTATCAAGATGTCCGATGCTGACTATGTTGTGATGTCCGACTGTGACATTGTTGCAAACATTGATTTCGACAAAGTCGTGGAGGCTCACGTTGAGACAGGCGCAGACATTACTGCTGTATATGCAAAGGATGTTGTTTCTACAGAGCAGGCTCAGCAGGCTACAGTCTACAGCATCAATGACGACGGCAGGATCGTGGATGTACTTATAAGTCCCCAGATAAGCGGCGCCTGCAATATCTCTATGAATATGTTCGTGCTCTCCAAGGAGTTCCTGAAAAATATCGTTCTGGAGTCCGCTTCAAGAAGTCTTTACAGCTTTGAGAAATCTATCCTTCAGGCAAGAACTCACGAGTACACCATCATGGCTTATCAATATAACGGATATTTCAGCAAGATAAGCTCTATGGAGACTTTCTACAAAGCAAATATGTCTCTTCTCAATACCGATAACCGTGCTAAGCTGTTCCCTGAGAACAGACCTATCTATACAAAGGTAAGGGACAACCCGCCTGCTAAGTTTGCTATCGGTGCGAATGTAAAGAACTCTCTTATCGGTGACGGATGTATCATAGAGGGTACTGTTGAAAACTGTGTGCTTTTCCGCGGCGTCAAGATCGGAAAGGGAGCTGTTGTAAAGAACGCTATCCTTATGCAGGATACTGTTATCGGCAATAAGTGCGATATTAACTATGTCATTACTGATAAGAACGTTAAGATCAGCGATATGAGACTCCTCACCGGTTCTCAGAATTATCCGCTGTTCCTTGGCAAGGGTGCAGTTATCTGATCTCTGCCGGTGCGATGCTTGGTGGACGGTACGGTTTGATAAAGTATCGGACACAGCAGACCTGACATTTAATTTGTAAATCTATCGAAAGGAAAAAAGGTGTTAATATGAATATTTTATACGCTGCTTCCGAAGCTGTTCCTTATGCTGCTTCGGGCGGACTTGCGGATGTTGCAGGCTCTCTGCCCAGAGCTCTCAATGACGCAGGACAGGACTGTCGTGTAGTTCTGCCCCTTTATAAAAGCACAAAGCCGGAGCTTCGTGACGGACTGGAGTTTGTAACAAACTTCACTGTTGACGTTGGCTGGAGAAGACAGTACTGCGGCGTTTTCAAGGGTGTTGCAAACGGCGTTACCTATTATCTGCTGGATAATGAATATTACTTTGGCAGAGACGGTCTTTACGGCTTCTATGACGACTGCGAACGCTTTGTGTTCCTTTCAAGAGCCGTTATGGAAATGCTTAAGCATATTGGCTGGAAGCCTGATGTTATCAACTGCAACGACTGGCAGACAGCTCTTGTGCCCGTTTATTATAATGTTTTCTATAAGTATCAGTTCGGATATGATAACATTAAAACAGTGTTCACTATCCATAATATTCAGTATCAGGGCAAGTATGGTATGGAAGTCCTCAACGAGGTTCTCGGCATACCGATGTACCACACAAAGCTTCTTGAATATGACGGTTGTGTAAACCTTATGAAAGGCGCTTTCGAGACTGCTGATAAGATCACAACAGTTTCACCAAGCTATGCATGGGAGATCCTTGATCCCTGGTATTCTCACGGTCTGGACAGAGCTCTTGCCAACAAGCAGTATAAGCTTTGCGGATTCCTGAACGGTATCGACGTGGATACTTTCGATCCGGAGAAAGATCCTCTGCTTACAAAGAATTTCTCCACAAAGAATCTTAAAGGCAAGGCAGAGTGTAAGAAGGCTCTCCTTAACGAGCTTCACCTCCAGGAGGGAGACGAGCCTATCATTGGTATAATCACACGTTTTGTTTCTCACAAGGGTATCGACCTCATCAAGTATGTCTTTGAGGATATGCTGAATCTGGGATACAAGTTCGCTATACTTGGTTCAGGTGAGAAGATATACGAGGACTTCTTCAAGGAGATGGCATGGCGTCATCCAGATAAGGTAAGCGCAACTATCGGATTCCTGCCTGATCTGGCACGCAGGATCTACTCCTCTGCGGATATGTTCCTTATGCCTTCACAGAGCGAGCCCTGCGGTCTTGCGCAGATGATCTCACTTAGATACGGTACTATCCCTATCGTTCGTGAGACAGGCGGTCTGAGAGACAGTATCCGTGACGCAGGCGGAGAGGACGGCAACGGCTTCACATTCAAGACCTATAATGCTCACGATATGCTTGATGCTACACGCAGAGCAAAGGAGCTTTATGACAATAAGGACGAGTGGAAAAAGCTTGTTGTAGCTGCTATGAAGAACGACTACAGCTGGGCAGTTTCTGCGGAGCTTTACATGGGTCTTTACAGAGAGCTTGCAGGTCAGAACTAAATTAATTTTCAATTGTAAGGCAGTCTCGTAATTGCACGGGACTGCTTTATATTTTATTTTAGTAAATCATAATTTAGCGGTGTAAGGATTGTTCTGTATTTTTATTGTTGTTTCGTTATTCTATAGATGTTCTCTTTATCCCCGGGGGTCAGGAAACCATAGGGAGAGGGAAAACAAAATGCCAAAAATCGGCATTCCCTCTCCCTAAGGTTTCCTACCCCCGGAGCCCCCTACCT
>JAFLUJ010000197.1 GCA_022511485.1 Oscillospiraceae bacterium
TATACGGCGAATCAAAACATTGACAAGTCAATGTTTTGATTTAGGAATAGTATAATACAATTCAGAAGGCAGAATTTTTTCATAATTTAATTATATACCAAATAATTTTTTATTGCAACATATATTTTAACAAAAAAGTCTTTGGATAGAGAGATGACCTTTCCAAAGACTTTATGTTTTTTATGAGACTAAGCTCTTGCATCAAGCTTCTTTTCTGTATCTGACGTACCTCCTTCGGAGGGTGAGAGATAGCTTCTTGCATAGGAAGCTCTCGCATATGCGCTTCGGAGCTTTTTCGCCTCGTAGGTATTTGCTGCCTGATGGACAGTATAACGGGGTTTCGTGTAGCGGACTTTCTTCTTTGGCTTTTTGAGACGAGCCGGAGGTCTTTTCTTTTGGACCGTTACTGTTCCTCCAGATTCTCTCGCGGCTTTTTTCTCCGCCCTGAGCTGTTCCAGTCTTGCTTCTCTGGCTTTCCGCTCCTGTCTTGCCGCCTCGGCCTCCTCCTTTCGCTCGGCTCTTTTTGCAGCCTCTTTTTCCCTTGCAGCACGCTGCTCCTCAGCTTTCGCACGTCTCATATCACGCTCAGCTTTCAGTTTTTCCGCCTGAGAAGGAAGTCTTGCGTAATCTCCACGCTTTATAAATTCCTGTTCTGCCTTATTGACAGCGTCGATCTTTTTCTTTTCGCCCGCAACTGCTTTAAACTTTTCCTCCAGCGACATGGACTTGTCGTTCATTATTGATTTCACATTTGACGCCGCCTGAGCAAGATGGGTCAATTTGTATCTGTGAAGGTCTTCCTTGGTGATACAGCATTGGAGCTCGTATTCATAGATCCTGCGTTCTGATTCGGCTGCCTGCATCTGTGCATATGCGGTGGGGTCATTTGATTGCAGATAGCGCATTTCCTGCTGGGTGAGCTTGCCTCCGCTTGAATATTTATTTTTAATATCGTTAAGCTGCTTATTCTTTTTTTCGTCCGCCTCTTTGGATTTTTCCTGCTGTGAACTTACCCATTCGTCGGTATTTTTATATTTTTCTGTTTTATCAGCAGGTTTATAATTTCCTGTTTTCTGATTCTGCTGCCATTTGACCTGCATATCCATATTTTTTAAATAAGTATTTATTGAACCTACCGACATGAAATCCATATTTATCACTCCATCCTGTCTGAATTGTTTTGATAAGTGTAATGCTCCTTATGGGATATATCGGCAGGAATTACAAAAACTTTAGTTATTTAACAGAAAATTAATATTTTAAGATCAGCACGCAAAAATGGCTTCAAACTGTTCCTTGAAATCGTCGGGGGTATTGTCAGAGTAGACTATATTTCTCACCGCAGAAATTCTGTAGGGATAGGCATTCAAGCTGTAGGGAACATCGCAGTCCACAGTAATAAGTTCATCTCCGCGAAGGAATAACAATGTAGCATGCTGGATAACAAAGCGGTCTATATGATATAATACTTCGTCGCGGATATATTCAGTATTACCGTTCCTGCATCCAAAATAAGAATACTCAGCCATAAATTTTTCTGTAGTCTTTATCGCATTGTCTTTCAGCACATAAAACTGGTCGTCACCCTTAAAATTCTTTACTATAAGGTCATATGAGAAAAATGTCCGGTCGTAAGACCGATTATCTTTATTAAAAGCATCCGGATCAAGCTCTATAAAATATTTTTCGGAAAAATCGGCAGGGGCTATTGTCATATCCGGAAGTCCGAAATCATAGTCTGAACCGGCTTCGGTTTCATTATAAAATTGTACAGCCTTATCCACTGCCCAGAAATTCGATTCAAAAGAATCAAAAGTACCGTACACAAATCTACAGCGTCCGAGCTTTATATCGGTCGTGCTGAATGTAAGCTCATAGACCGGAGAACTGTTCTCCCTAATACCGGATTCATTTTTCATTACCATATGCAGATAGCCGTCAACTCTGTAGGAAGCGCGATGATAATTTGCATAAACGTTAAAATCTTCAATGGGATGCTTTTTAAAATAGTTTTTCATATCCTCTGCAAACAGATCCTTGAACTCGGACGCATCGGATTCGCTATAGCCCTCCAGATTCGGTATTATCATTTCGTCAAGAGCTTCCCGGTATTCGCCGTTTTTTATCATTCTGCCGATCTCCTTCAAACGGCTTTTAACTTTTAAGGTCGTCCAGGACTCTCCGTGATGTGCCACCTCATTTGCTGTGAGGACGCTGCATATCACTGACGGTATCGCAATTACAGCGCATATGCACAGAGTAATGACGATCAGTCTGACGTAGTGGGTGCGGGTCTTTTTAAAAGGATTTTCCGGCTTGGGGGTCTCCTCATTTTTTTCAAGCTCTTTTGTCATAGCGGAAAGCTTTTCCTTGCATTCGGAACAGACTGCCGTGTGATGTTCAACGATGGTTTTGCTGTCCTCGGAGCATATATCGTCCGCATAAAGGGGAAGCAGGTCTTCAATAACATTGCAGGTCACGTCCATAGCTATACCTCCAGTAATTTTTTTAGTTTTTCCTTGCCGCGGTAAAAGGTGACCCTTGCCCAGTTCTCGGATTTGTCAAAGATCTCTCCGATGTCTGCAAAGCTCATATCGGTGTGTATCCGAAGCAGGACTATTTCGCGGTAGGGCTCGTCAAGGCGGTGAACGGCTTTATATATCTCCCGGCAGTTTTCCATGTCGAGGACATTTTCTTTTACAGGTATCTCCATTTCCTCGATGCTCTGACCGCTGTTCCGACGTTCTTTTTTCAGGTAGGTAAGATAAGCGTTTTTTGCTATGGTGCAGAGCCATGTAGTTACCTTTACCTTTCCGTCGAAACGGTGTGCATATTTTACAGCACGGAAAAAGGTCTCCTGAGTAAGCTCCTCGGACAACGCCGGGTCTCTTGTCATAGCCATAAGGTATTTGAAAACCATATCCGCGTATTTTTTATATGTCTCATCAAGATTCAGAGCCGTTCACCTCCCTTCTGTATATTAAACTCTCCAAAGGACAAAACGTTACACAAAATTTTAAATATAAATATATATTAGCGGCATAAGAGTTGTTTTTGTTTTTTTACTTAATTTGTAAATATTAAATGTTCTCTTTCTCCCGGGGGTCAGGAAACCATAGGGAGAGGGAAAACAAAATACCAAAAATCGGCA
>JAFLUJ010000168.1 GCA_022511485.1 Oscillospiraceae bacterium
GGTTCGGGGGATGACCCTTTTTCAAAAGGGTCATCCCCCGATAGGAACGCAGATACAATGCGCTGAATGCTGAATGATAATTTACGCTGATGCAAACTGTGAATTGTACAGTGATGCATAAAATCCCTGTTTTTCAAGAAGCTCATTATGAGTTCCCTGCTCGATGATGTCGCCGTCCTTCATTACAAGTATCAGGTCAGCGTCACGTATCGTCGAAAGTCTGTGGGCGATAACAAAGCTGGTTCTGCCCTTCATAAGATTGTTCATAGCTTTCTGTATGCGGATCTCCGTTCTGGTATCAACAGAGCTTGTAGCCTCGTCAAGTATCAGTATCTTGTTATCCGCAAGGATAGCTCTTGCAATGGTAAGAAGCTGCTTCTGTCCCTGAGATACATTGCTTGCCTCCTCGTTAAGCTCCATGTTGTAGCCTCCCGGCAGAGTGCGGATAAATCTGTCCACATGAGCCGCCTTTGCAGCCTCTATGACCTCCTCGTCCGTGGCGTCCAGTCTGCCGTAACGGATGTTCTCCATAATAGTTCCGTTGAAAAGCCATGTGTCCTGCAAGACCATTCCGAAGGCTTCCCGGAGACCGCTTCTGTCAAAGTCCCTGACATCGTGACCGTCTACAAATATCGAGCCGCCGTTCACATCATAAAAACGCATGAGCAGCTTTACCATGGTAGTCTTTCCCGCACCGGTAGGACCTACAATTGCAACTGTCTGACCGGCTTTTACCTTTGCGCTGAAATCATGGATGATGGTTTTGTCCGGATCGTATCCGAAATTGACGTTCCTGAATTCCACGTCTCCGCGAATATCCGCAGGATCCATAGGATTATCTCCTGTAACAGGCTCTTCGGATTCTTCAAGGAATTCAAATACCCTCTCTGCCGCAGCCGCCATCGACTGGAGCATATTTGATACCTGAGCAAGCTGAGTGATAGGCTGTGTGAACTGACGCACATACTGGATAAACGCCTGAATGTCACCTACGGAAATTCTGCCGTTTACCGCAAGCCATGCGCCGGTCACTGCCACTGCAACATATCCCAGATTTCCCACGAACATCATTATAGGCTGCATAAGACCGGATAAAAACTGGGACATCATTGCCGATCTGCAAAGCACCTTGTTGTCTCTGGAGAATTCCTCTACTGCTTTTTCCTCGCGATTGAAAGCCTTTACCACAAGATGTCCGCCGTAGACCTCCTCAACCTGACCATTTACGTGACCCAGATACTCCTGCTGCTGCTTGAAGTATTTCTGGGACTTTTTGACTACGATCATTACCAGTGTGGCGGATATGGGAAGTATAACAATAGCGATCAATGTCATAAGCGGACTGATGGAAAGCATCATTATCAGAACGCCGATAAGAGTTGTAACGGAGGTTATAAGCTGAGTGATGCTCTGGTTAAGGCTCATACCAAGTGTATCCACATCGTTGGTCACTCTCGAAAGGACTTCACCATAGGTGTTGCTTTCGTAGTATTTCATCGGTATGCGGTGTATCTTTTCGGAGATCTCCTTACGCATATTGTAGGTCATCTTCTGGGAGATACCACTCATTATCCAGCCCTGTGCAAATCCCAGCACGGAGCATATCAGATACATCACCATGACAGTAAGGATTATCTCCCCGATCCTGCCGAAATTTATTCCGTCCCCTCCGCTCAATTTGCTGACCAGACCGGTGTAAATTTCTGTTGTAGCTTTACTTAAGACCTTCGGTCCTGCAATGTTGAAAACGGTGCTGCCTGCGGCGAATATACCGACAAAAATTACTGCAAGCCTGTATTTTGTCATGTATCTTACGAGCTTTCTGACTGTGCCTTTGAAGTCCTTTGCCTTTTCCATGGGCGGACCTCCGTGGCCTCTTCTTGGCGGCATATCACTGCACCTCCTTTTCTGCACTTGTATTTCCAAGCTCCGATTCTGAAAGCTGTGACGAAGCTATCTGCTTGTAGACCTCGCAGCTTTCAAGAAGCTGTTTATGATTTCCCATTCCGGCGATACCGCCCTCGTCAAGGACGATTATCTTTTCCGCATTAAGTATAGTACTTATTCTCTGAGCTACGATTATTACCGTAGACCCTGCCACCTTTTCGTTAAGCGCTTTTCTTAAAGCCGCGTCTGTCTTGTAGTCCAGTGCGGAAAAGCTGTCGTCGAAAATGTATATTTTAGGCTTTTTTGCAATTGCTCTTGCAATGGAAAGTCTCTGCTTCTGACCGCCGGAAACGTTGCTTCCTCCCTGTGCTATGGGACTGTCATACTTTTCCGGCTTCTCCTCTATAAAATCTGCTGCCTGAGCGATCTGCGCCGCTTCTGCAAGCTGCTCCCCCGACGCATCCTCACATCCGAAGCGGAGGTTTGAATCTATCGTACCGCTGAAAAGAACTCCCTTCTGAGGAACAAGTCCGATATTATCACGGAGATATTTCATATCAAGCTCCCGGACGTCAGTTCCGTCCACTGTTACCTTTCCTGCTGTAGCATCAAAGAAACGGGGGATAAGATTTATCAGCGTGGATTTTCCGCTGCCGGTGCTTCCGATGATAGCGGTGGTCTCACCCGGTTCGGCGGTGAAGCTTATACCGTGGAGGACCTCCTCCTCGGAATCTCCGTACCTGAAGGAAACTCCGTCAAAGGTCACACGTCCCTCTGTGATACCGTCTGTGAGAGCGCTGTCAGAATTTTTAACGGAGGTCTCCGTTTCAAGGACTTCGTTGATACGGTTTGCGGAAACTGCCGCTCTCGGAAGCATAATGGAGATCATGGTCAGCATAAGGAAGGACATAACTATCTGCATCGTGTAGGTAAGGAAAGCTATCATGTCTCCCACCTGCATATCTCCGGCGTCGATACCCTTTGCGCCGAACCATACGATAAGTACGCTTATACCGTTCATGATGAGGGTCATAAATGGGAACATCACAGACATTACCCTGCTTGTGAAAAGCTGCGTCTTCATAAGATCGGTGCTTGCGCCGTCAAAACGCTTTTCCTCGTGCTCCTCCCGGCTGAAAGCCCTTATTACGGGAAGTCCGGTAAGTATTTCTCTCGTAACAAGATTAAGACGGTCAACCAGCCTCTGCATGGATTTGAATTTCGGCATTGCCAGAGCCATAAGGATCAGCACCAGAAGCATTATCGCAGACACAGCCACAACTATTATCCAGCCCAGACCCGTACCTGTACGGACTACCTTGATTATGCCGCCCACGCCGATTATGGGAGCGTAGAGAACCATTCTCAGCAGCATTACAATGACCATCTGTACCTGCTGGATGTCGTTTGTTGAACGTGTTATAAGGGACGCGGTAGAGAATTTATCCATTTCCGCATTGGAAAAGGAAACTACCTTGCGGAAGACCTTTTCCCGGACGTTCATTCCGAACAAAGCCGCTGTCTGCGCCGCAAAGAATCCCACCGCCACAGTTATCAGCGCCATGGAAAGCGCGATCCCAAGCATTCTGAACCCAGTCCTGAAAATGTATGTCATGCGGATATTATCCATGTCAGCGCCCTGTGAGATAAGCTCGTTCCGTGCGAACTCCACAGCCATCTGGGACAGCATTATCTCACTGTATCCCTCAAAGGCTTCGTTTATTTTATCCACGACCGCCCCGCGCTGCTCCTCAGGCATCATAAGCAGAGCGTCGGTGAGGCTCATGCCATCGGGAAGCATCATTGCGGACATCCCGCTGTCCGCAGGCATCTGTGACATATCCATATTATCAAGAGCGTAGACTACCGCAGCAGGATATGTTATATACTCCGCTGCATATTCCATAGCATTTTTTTCTTCGCTTTTGCTGCTGTAGGTCATAAGGGTGGCATTTTCACTGCCCTCCGAATAGTTGTAGTATTTCCAAAGCACTCCGCTTTTGTCAAACATGAGAAGCTTTTCAAACTGCTTTCCGCTTATTGTTTCAAGCACAGCGTTTTCGATACCGCCCTGCTGGATGCCCACGTCCACGATATTTGACGTATACTGCGGCAGAGCAAGATCGCAGGACGCCTGGATAATAAGCAGCACAAACACGATCGGCACGCATATCCATGACCTGCCAAGATGTTTAAGTATCTTTATCATCAGCGTTTTCTCCTTTCACTTTCGCATATTTTTCATATATCTCTGTCATTTCGGCTATAAGCCTGTAAAGCTGATCTATTCGTTCAGCTCCCATTTCCGTGTTGACCATCTCAGTTATGCTGTCGATCTCATTCCTTGCCCGGTCAAGAATGTCGCTGCCCTTGACCGTGAGCCGCACCATCGTATTGCGTCTGTTTACCGAATCGGTCTCCCGCCGGATAAATCCCCTGCTTTCCATGAATTTAAGACTTCTGGAAACGGCAGGGGGAGTTACATCAAGCTCCGAGGCGATCTCCGAAACGGTGATGTCCTCCCTGCCGTTCCTGATGATATTCATAATGCAGAACTCGCTGTGGGATATTCCCGCTCTGCCCGGAAGGGAAGCCATGATCTGGTGCATACGTCTGAATTGTTCGGCAAGCCTGTATTTGTCCGACCTTTGCATTTCTTTTCCCCCATAATGTCACGGTAAGGCAAATGCCTGCCGCTGAAATTGATTAACTTTGATAACAATTAACATTGTTAGGCGTTTAATATAATATCACAGCTTCAATATGCTGTCAATAGAAAAGGAAAAAGTTTCACCTGTTATACACATTCCGCAGATCAGTCCAATACGAGGATCAAACCATATACATTTTATATATAATTTATATATAGTTTGTATATACAAAAAGGTATATTGTTATATCAAAAATGATATATAAGATATGCTTTTTTAATCATTCCCAATTTGACAAAAAATTGCTATAATTAAAGGTATCTAGATATGCTGCAATTAGGTGTATGCAGTATTTTAAGGAGGATCTTTACCGTGAAATCCATTAGTAAAAAAATAATCTTAGCCAGTCTTGCTCTGGTGGGTGCTTCTCTGCTTCTTCTTGGAATAGTCAGCTGTGTGTTGTCGTACACATCTTCAAAAACTCTTGCAAGCACAGATATGCATTCAATAGTATTTTCCGCTTCCAAGCGCATACGCTGGCAGCTTGAGTCCTACACCAATATTGCGGAGGATCTGGGAACGATCCCCAAGCTTGCAGACCCTAATGCATCAGCCGAAGAAAAACAGGCAGTTCTTAATTCAACCGCCGCTATGCATGATGGTGTGAACAGGTGTGGTATCGTAGACGCCAACGGAATCGGTCTGGACGGCAATGACTATTCAAGTTATGCTTTTTTCCAGACTGCTATAGACGGCAAAGTAACTGTATGTGAACCTACAGTATCTCCTGTAACACACAAGGTCTCTATGGCAGCATCCGCTCCGCTGTGGCAGGACGGTGTTTATAACAGCACCATCATAGGCGTTGCTTATATCATTCCTGATGAGGAATTTCTTAACGACATAGTAAGAAATATCTACATAAGCGAAAACAGCATCGCATACATGATCGGCAATGACGGCGATACAATAGCCGCTATTGATTCGGATACTGTAATAAATGGCGAAAACATTGAAGAGCTTGCAAAAACAAATAAGGGCTACGAAGGCGTGGCTTCGGTTCATGCAAAAATGAGAGCCGGAGAGGACGGCTTCTGGCGCGGAAATTACAACGGACAAATGAGCTTCATGGCATATTATCCTATTGACGGCACTGACGGCTGGGTATTGGCTGCTTACGCTCCTGCAACGGATTTTATGTCAGAGTCATATACAGCCATATATCTTACAGCTATCCTGCTTGTTGTGTCGTTGGCTGTTGCTGTTTTCGTAGCTATAAAGCTGGGTGTATCAATCGGCAGACCGATCCGTCTCTGTGCAGAGCGTATCGACAAGCTTTCCGAGGGCGACCTTTCAAGTCCGCTTCCTGAGATCAAAGCCCAGGATGAGACCGGAACTCTGGCAAAGGCTACAAGCACACTTGTTGGCAAGCTCAACGGAATGATCCATGATATGGGACGTATCCTTGGCTCTATGGCAGACGGCGATCTCAGTGTCAATACCTCCGAGGGTAAAGCCTACTACACCGGAGACCTTGAGCAGCTCCGTATTCATGCAAAGGATATTACTTTAAAACTCAATGATACGATGCTAAACATAAATAATGCTTCCGATCAGGTTGCATCCAGCTCCGATCAGGTTTCCGGAGCGGCAATGATGCTTTCTCAGGGCGCAACAGAGCAGGCATCCTCAATAGAAGAGCTTGCTGCTTCAATACATATGATCTCGGATCAGGTAACACTCAATTCCGAAAGCTGTTCCGAGGCACGTTCACTGGTTATGGAGACCTCCAATTACGTTGACAGTGCAAACAATGAAATGACACGTCTCACCGAAGCTATGAACGAGATCAACGATACATCAGCTCAGATAAGCAATATCATCCAGACTATCGACGATATTGCTTTCCAGACAAATATCCTTGCTCTTAACGCGGCAATTGAGGCAGCACGCGCAGGTGAAGCAGGAAAGGGATTTGCTGTTGTTGCTGACGAAGTAAGAAACCTTGCTTCAAAATCCGCAGAAGCAGCAAAGGATACAGCGGCTCTTATCGAACAGGCTATTTCAGCAGTTCATAACGGAACATCAATTGCTGACAGTACCGCTTCTGCAATGAAGAGCGTGGGCGAGAGAACTTCCTCTGTTGAGGAGATCGTCAATAAGGTTGCTTCTGCAAGCGAGCAGCAGGCGGACATGATCGTTCAGGTAACTACAGGAGTTGAACAGATTTCATCAGTAGTTCAAAACAACTCAGCTACAGCAGAGGAGTGTGCTGCAACCGCCGAAGAGCTTTCCGGTCAGGCTGCACTGCTTAAAAATCTTATCGGAGCATTCAAGCTTCGCAGCTAATATGATATTAAAAAGGCGGACATCTGCTTATCAGCGGATGTCCGTTTTTTGCGTATTAAGGAAGTTCCCGGCTTAACATCTTGATTTCACAGTGTAATTTGTGATATAATTATATCAGAAATCAGGATACAGAAATAATTCAGGAGATAACTTACTATGAATGTTTTGCACATGAAATATGCAGTTGAGGTCGCAAAGGCAGGCTCTATAAATAAAGCCTCGGAAATACTGCTTGTTGCCCAGCCTAATCTGAGCCGTTCAATAAAAGAGCTGGAGGTCAGTCTCGGTATAGTGATCTTTGACCGTTCATCAAAGGGAATGACATTGACTCCCGAGGGAGAAGAATTTATCGGCTATGCCACAAAAATACTTGACCAGATAAATGATGTTGAACAAATGTATAAGAACGGTCTTCCCCAAAAGCAAAAATTTTCCATTTCGGTGCCAAGGGTAAGTTATATTTCAGAGGCCTTTGCCAGATTTTCGCTCAGTATAGATGTAAATCCAGCTGAGATATTTTATATGGAAACAAACTCCTACCATGCGATCCATAATATTCTGAATTCAGATTACAATCTGGGGATAATCAGATACGCAAAACACTTTGATAAATATTTTAAGGCGCTGATGGAGGAAAAAGAGCTTGTATATGAGCAATTAGCAGAATTCCGTCATGTTCTTTTGATGCATAGGGACAGTATGCTTGCATCTCTTGAAGAGATACATTTTTCAGATCTGATCTCTCATATGGAAATTGCTCATGCAGACCCCTTTGTGCCTTCTCTGCCGACAGCTCAGGTGCGCAGAGAGGAGCTTCCCGACGATATAGGACGCCGTATTTTTGTATTTGAACGTGCAAGCCAGTTTGAGCTGCTTTCCGAAAACAAGGACACTTTTATGTGGACTTCTCCTTTACCGAGCAAGGTGCTTGAACGGTACGATCTTGTGCAGCGGGAATGTCCTGACAGCAACAGGCTTTACAAGGACGTTCTGATCTATCGTAAGGAATACAAGCTGACAGATCTTGATAATCGTTTTATTTCCGAACTGCACAGATCCAAACAGCTATATTTATAGTTGCGTGATAAATTATGATTTACTTTAGCAGACCGTAATAATAAATTTTCTCCATATACTTGCCGTTTTTGAAATAATATGATATAATTATACCAAACTTTATTTCAAATTCCAAAAGGAGACCGCTCGCCTAAAGAGCATGATAATAGCTATGAACAGATTTTTCAGGTTAACTGCTGGATTTCTTACCGCAGCAGCGATGCTTTGTCTTACTGCTCCGCAGGCTGCCGCAGATAACGAGGAAACACCTTATGTTGTTACAGTGTACAATGAAACCAACGGCTTGCCTACAGGTGAAGCAAACACTGTTTTGCAGACCTCCGACGGATACATATGGATCGGCAGCTACGGAGGTCTTATCCGCTACGACGGCACATCATTCCGCAACTACAGCACAGAGGGAAGTATCTCCTCAGGCTCGATAAGAGCACTTATGGAGGATTCCGGACACAGGCTGTGGATAGGTACTAATGATGCCGGCGTTTTTGTTATGGAAAATGATAAATTTACACAGATAGTATCTCCCTCTGACAGCTCCTTCCTATGCATACGCGATATTATAGAAGGAAGAGACGGCAGGATCTACGCTGCTTCAAACTCCGGTATATGTGAGATCGCGGATGGCAGGATCATTCCATGCACCGCTGATGGAGTTTCCGGAAACACCTGCTACTCAATTGCAGAGGATGTTTACGGACGGATATGGGGTTCTATGAATTCGGGAATGTGCGCTGTTGTCAAGGACGGCGAGCTGCTCCGGCTTTTCTCCTCAGACAAGTTTTTTGACGATAACAGTGAGATATACTGCGCTGAATCCGACAAGGACGGAAATATCATTCTCGGCACATCCGGAAACGAAATAGCTGTCCTCAGCTTTACCTCAGAGGAGTTTGACGGATTTGAGATACGATATATAAAAACAGGAAACGTTATGACCCATAACCGCATAGATATGACCGATGACGGCAAAATGCTGGTAAGCGGTCTCCAGGGCTTCGCTATGATAAATACAGACGGCTCGGTTCGCCAGTTCGGAGAGCGTTACAAAGCCATGTCTCTGAACGCCGCCTGCTATGATTACGAAGATAACATCTGGCTTGCATCCTCGATCTACGGCGTCATCAAATATACCGAGGGATGCTTTGAAGCAGTGGGTCTGGAAGCGGACATGGAGGGTGTTACAGTAAATGCTGTCACCGTCCTGAACAACGGAGTCTGCTATGCCGGAACGGACACGGGTCTTATTATGTTCAGACTTGGCGGAGCAAGACTTGAAAATGAACTTACCGAAATGCTTGACGGAGTTCGTATACGTCACATAATAGCTGACAGCAGCGGAAATGTATGGATAGCTACTTATTCGGAGTACTCCGTTATATGCTATGAACCGAATAGTGAGGAAATAACTCTTTACGACCCGGGTAACGGTCTTATCGGAGACAGAGTGAGAGTTTTGCAGGAGCTTTCCGACGGCAGTATCGCAGTGGGAACGCAGACAGGCGTCAGCATTATCAAAAACGGACGGGTAATAAAAAGCTACGGTGAAGATGACGGAATGGAAAATGCTTCGATCCTTTGCTTTGCCGAGGGCGATAACGGAGTGCTGTTTGCAGGAACTGACGGCGACGGAATATATGAGCTGGGCGGCGAAAGGACGATACATCACAGCTTTGACGAGGGACTGGGGGAAGGCGTTGTTCTTCGTATGCTGAAGAACTCCGCCGGGAACGGCTATTTCGTCAGTGCAGGAAGCAGTCTTTACTACTGGGAAAACGGCATATTCCGGAAGCTTACAAACTACGTAGGCGCAGCAGGAAGCATTTTCGATCTCTATGACCGGGACGGCATACTTTGGGTAATGCAGAACAACGGTGTGTTTGCTGTCAATAAGTCCGAACTGCTTGACGGCAATGCTGCCGATGCTTCTGAATACGGATTCAGCTACGGACTGACCGGCTCGCTCAATGCCAATACATGGAGCTTCCTTACCGATGACGGAAAGCTGTATATCCCTACAAGAAATGGTATAAGTCTGTTCGCCTTCAAGGGGACGGAAAGCCGTCTGCCGGAAGCTATAATAAGCAGTATAAGTGTTGACGATACAGTCTATGAGCATCCGGACGCTGTAACACTGAAAAGTAATGTTCAGCGTATAACTATTGATTTTGCAGCGCTGTCATTTACTGATACATCAAATCTTTCGCTGGTATACAGTCTCGAAGGCTTTGACGAAAAATCATTTTCTCTTGAAAGTGGTAAAAGCGGAAGCGTAAGCTATACTAATCTGCCGGGAGGATCATATAATTTCAAGCTTCTTATTTACGATACTGACAGACCAGGAGTTATGCGTACTGTTGATCTGGAGATCATAAAAGAAAAAAAGCTCAGTGAATATCCTTTGTTCTGGGCAGCGGCAGCGATCCTTCTTATAGCGATATTCAGCGGGATAGTTTTCCTGCTTCTCCGCATAAAGCTGGAACGGGCAAGACGCAGACAAAGGGAATATCAGCAGATACTGGAGCAGTCACTGCTTTGCTTTGCAAAGGCTATTGACGCAAAGGACAGATACACCAACGGACATTCCGCACGTGTGGCGTACTATTCAAGGGAGCTTGCCAGACGTCTGGGCAATGACGATCAGTCCTGCGAGCATATTTATTATGTGGCTCTGCTCCACGATATAGGAAAAATAGGCATACCGGACAGTATCCTTAACAAGCCGGAAAAGCTCACTGCCGATGAAGAGGAAGTAATGCGGAAGCATCCTGTTATTGGCGGAGAGATACTTAAGGATTTTTCCGCTCTGTCAGATATTTCGGACGGAGCAATGTATCACCATGAGCGTCTTGACGGAAAGGGATACTGCGGCGGACTTTCCGGAGAGGACATTCCCTATGTTGCAAAGATAATAAGCGTAGCGGATACCTATGACGCGATGGCAAGCGACAGATGCTACCGGAAGGCGCTTCCCCAGGAGGTAATTGTTGAGGAGCTGAAAAAATACAGCGGTACTCAGCTTGACCCTCAGGTAGTCGTTCATATGCTTGATATGATAGAGGAAAAGTTTGCTCCGGTGGATATTAAGGGAATTGTTTTTGCAGACAGCGGAGAAATGACTTTTTGAGTTATATGTAAAAAGGGACTGCTGCACAGAACTGTTTCATAAATGGATTATATTATGAATAGTAAAGCAGATCATAATTTAGTATATTGTTCCTGCGCTCATATCGGGGGAGACCCTTTTGAAAAAGGGTCTCCCCCGAACCCCCTCACTAAAACTTTTATACATTTTTGAAGCAGGAGGGCTTGCCCTCCTGCTTCAAAAATTTAACAAAGTCTTTGGAAAGGGGTCTGGGGAATAACCTTTCTTCAGAAAGGTTTTCCCCAGTAAGAGTACAAAAATAATGTGCCAAATTATGATTTACATTATTGCTCACGATATATTCACTATTGAAACAGTTCTGTGCAGCAGTCCCTTTTATATATCTCCTTGCTATCTTTCAGTACCGCCCTGACCGTTGAAACTTGTTATTACAAAGACGGTGGAAACATCGTCCGGGTTGATAGCAAGATTTATTATGGCATATTTGGAAAGTCCGCTGTCCTCCATGCCCACCGATTCCACTGTGCCGATAAGCTGATTTGCAGGGAAGGTCTCGCTTCCGGAGGTAATAATAATGTCTCCCTCCTCAATATCGGAGGTCTTGCTGATGTAGTTCATGCGGCACTGTCCGTTTTCTGCAAATTCGTAATCTCCCTCGATTATGCCCGTTGCCTTTGAACGGACTGCTGTAACTCCAACAGCAGTCTTGGGAGAATATAACGTCCGCACCTTGCTTGTGCTTCTGGATACGTCATAGCAGACGCCAACAAGTCCCGATGATGTTATTACCGGATCGTATGGAGAGACACCATCGTCGCTTCCCTTATCAATGGTGAAGGAGTGGTAGGGATCGTTTGTTGTTCTTGCAATAACAGTGCAGGGAGCGGAAAAAACATAATCGTCATATTCCTCTTTAAGCTCCAGCATGACCCGGAGCTGTTCATTTTCACGAGCAATTATATCGTAATCAATAATATCGTTGTAAATTTCGTTGAGAGTGTTTTTCAGTTCGATATTTTCGTTATAATATTTCTCCGCGTTAAAAAGCATATCAAGAGTGGAAGTCACTCTGTTTGAAATTCCGGTGGAGAATTTCTGGAATGGTTCAAAAATATATCCGAAAACAGATGCGCTGTCGGTAGTGTATCCGCCCTGGGTCAGTGAAAATATCATAACTCCCACTATCACTGCCATGACCGCTACAAGTATTTTAAATTTTGTTGTTCCAAAAAAGTCTTTCACAGGACGTACACTCCTTCCCTATTAGAAATCAGAAATTCAGAAGCAAGAGGCAAGAATTTCAGTAATTTTTTATGTGACCGCGATCAGGACCAGATCAGCGCCGACACCGCAAAGCAGCATTATCAATGAGCTTAAGACTGCATTTCCCTTAGGCGGGATATTTTTTGATAAGTATATTTTCTTTACAGCAAAAGCTGAAAGGACAATAAGAATAATTTTTATCGCCGCCATAATTATAAAGGTGACAAACAGCTTATTATAGCCGCCTGTGTAATAAGTTCCTTCATAACGCCTTTCCTGTTCTCTCCATATAAAATCATTGGCGGATAAATTTACTATTAAAATGCAGAGCAGCATTGACGCCTGCGACAGTCCCAATGAAAATGACTCGGCAATTTTTGCTTCCGATATATATTTAGATAGAATACTGCGGTACAGAAGAATTGGGATAATAAACACCGCTATAGTGCAGATGATCTCCAGCACAGGAAGCCGGGAAGCGATGGATATTATTACAGGAAACGCACAGGCAAAAAATGCTCCCAGATTTGCAGCAAGTCCGATCACAAAGCCCACCGTTTCGGATCTCCTCATTCTATATTTAACGGCAAAAATTACGATAGGGACGAAAGCACAGATATAGTATATTGCTTTTGCGATATTCATTTTAAGTATGATTTCTTCCATATGCACCGTCCCTTTAATGTCCAAAACGGGCGGAAAAGACTGAGATATTATCCTTTTCCGCCTTATGATTTATTTATTTTTCACTCGCCCCCTTGAGGGGACATAATTTTTTAAGAATTATTGTTAATTAAATTTGGGGGTGATAAGGGTGCAGGATCATCCTGATTAATAGTATTTAGAATCGTCGTTGAGAACCTCGCGGAGACGTTCGATGTCCTCCAGTACCTTTCCTGTACCGTCGGCGACACAGTCCAGCGGAGTTTCCGCAACATGGACAGGCATACCTGTTTCCTTGTTGATAAGCTTGTCGAGACCTCTTATCAGCGCTCCGCCGCCTGCGAGGGTAATGCCCTGGTCGATAATATCCGCAGCAAGCTCCGGGGGAGTTTTTTCAAGAGTTACCTTGATAGCTTCGATAACGTTTGAAAGAGGCTCGGAAAGAGCTTCCCTGATCTCTGCGGAGGTAACAAGGATATTTTCTGGAAGTCCGTTCAGCAGGTTACGGCCTTTGATCTCCATTTCGGATTCCTGCTCCATAGGGAATGCAGATCCAATTGCGATCTTCACGTTTTCCGCTGTACGCTCACCGATAAGGAGGTTATATTTTTTCTTGATATAGTTGATGATGGCTGTATCGAAAGCGTCTCCTGCAACTCTTACGGAGCGGGAGGTAACGATGCCGCCCAGAGAAATAACAGCAACCTCGGAAGTTCCGCCTCCGATGTCAACGATCATAGATCCCTGAGGCTCGGAAACCGGCAGACCTGCTCCAATAGCAGCAGCCATAGGCTCTTCGATAATGCTTACCTTTTTAGCTCCTGCGTTTTCAGCGGCTTCCTTTACGGCGCGGCGCTCAACAGCAGTTACTCCGGAGGGGATACATATAATAACGTGAGCCTTGCTGAACATCGCTCCACGGAGGGCTTTTCTTATAAACTCCTGAAGCATTGTTGTGGTTATCTCAAAGTCGGCGATAACTCCGTCCTTAAGCGGTCTTACCGCAACGATAGAGCCGGGAGTACGTCCGATAACGTCCTTTGCCTCCTGACCTACATATTTTGCGCGGTCTGTTCTTGTATCTACAGCCACAACGGAGGGTTCTCGTATAATAATTCCCTTTCCTCTCATATATACAAGGGTATTTGCAGTACCAAGGTCGATTCCTATCTCTTTTGTGAACATTATTTTTTAACCTCCAAAATTAATTTATATAAAACATAATGTGAATATCATAATATTTTTTCTTGCTTTCCATATTTTGCCCCGAAACCTATCCAAAATATTCTGTCACATATTCTATTATATCACTTGAAAAGCAAGTAGACAACAGTTTTTGAAACTTTTTAACCAAATTGTAATTTTTGTTTCTTTCTACAATCGACAGCCTTTTCAGGAGACTTTTTTAGTGCAGATTTATGACAATAAAATCGGCTTAAAGGTTTTTACAAGTCTTATTGTATACGATAAGTGCCACAATAATACATATTATCTGGGCAGGATTTACAGTAAGTGTAAATCCGAAGGCAAGCTTGAACACGATCAGGTCAAGCAGCATAGGCGAATCTGTGGCAAGTCCTACGGACATGGGATACGAAAGCCACCAAAGGAAACCTATCCCCTCGCAGAGCTTTGCAAGCACCGTTCCAAGTACTATCCCTGCCAGCAGAAAAAACAAAAATGCGATAGTCCTTTTTATATCCTTAGTCAAATTTTATCATTCCTTTCAGGCGGGGAAGCCCCCGCGGGCAGATCGTTGCATACTTTAATTGTAAATAGTAAAATACGACACGGTAATTTACTTGCAAAGGTATTGTTACTATAGTTAATATAGGGAAGCCCCAGTATCCGGTATATAGTTCTGTTAATCAACTCCCCTATAATAAAGACCTCTTGTGAAGCCCTTTTCAAGAGCTCTTTTGCCCTCCCGGCAGCATTTTATCACACGGGATACTTCCCCTGCCGGTTCGTTAGTAAAATCAAGCTCGATAAAATCAGCGTTTATCTCCCCAAGACGGTCTGTCATCATCAGTATATCGCTGTTCAGAATTTCGCAGGCTCTGCCATTGGACGCTCCATCACAGGCAACGGGAAAGCTCCTTCCCGTTCTGTCAGTTATGCTGCCTTTACAGTTCCCGCAGCCTACCGCCTGCTTAATGGGACAATTCCTTGTCAGCATGACGGGAACTCTGCCGTAGACTATCACTCCCACGGGAATTTCTCCGCACAGTCCTCCCATATGGGAAAGCTTTGCTTCAAAGCCTGCTGTAATATCCGAAAGACCAAGCTCTGCGGCTGCACGGACTGCACAGGGATTTACTATGTTCAGTCCGAAGCCTCCCGAAAGCTTAAAGTCCAGCTCTCTGCCGATCTTAATATAGGCAAGGTTCACGCAGAGAAGCCGCCCGAAGCCTTTTTCTCTGGCAGAGGAAAGCTCACTCCGTATTTTTTCTTCGTCCAGAATAAATCTGGGAGGGGCAATAATGAACCGGCTGTCAGCAGAAATCTCCCCAGTCAGTTTCAGAGGGATAACTATTTCCTCCGCATTGTCAGGGACAGCTTCAAGCTGCTCCACCCCGGACACCCTCACCCGTATTTTTTCGGGACGTCTCCGCTCCGATCGGGTGTAAAGCTGTACATCATTACATCTATATTCTGGCTTCCGGGACGAGATCAGAGCCCTGTCCATTTTTTGAACGACCTCCCGGCGCATAGCGTTCAGAGAGGCTGCCGAAATCATCAACCCATCGTCTATTTTAGCCGATATATTACCAACTGTATAAATTGTATCTCCAAGCTTTTCAATTTGTTTTTTGATATATTCAAAGTCAGCGGGACGTTTTTTCGCCTCCTCCGGAACAGGACCTTCTGCGGAAACAGAAATATCCCCGCACTGCATTTTCAGCCTTGCAGGACAGTCCCGTTTTATCTCAGCGAAAAAATCCGCCCGGGAGTATTCTCCGCCCTTTACCTCCCTGCGGAAGCTCTCTTTCAGCTTTGGAAGGACTGCTTCCGCTGCGGTAACGTCCTCCTTGCGCCTGTATCCGAACATTGGTGTCCCGATGTTCCCGGTAAGGTATCCGTCTGTAAATCCGCTTCTGGAAAATACCGCTCTCAGAGTGTCAAGGTCAGGCTCTTTACCGTCCAGAGCAGCACGACAGGCAGTAACTGCTGCAGCAACGTACTCGGCGCGTTTCATTCTGCCTTCTATTTTAAAGGAAGCAACGCCCGCTGACCTCAATTCTTTTATATGAGGGATACCGCACAGGTCTTTCAGGGAAAGATCATGCCTTTCGCTGTTATCGTCCTCCGAGCCACTGAAAGGAAATCTGCACGCCTGAGCGCACATTCCCCTGTTTGCGCTTCGTGAACCGATCATTGCGCTCATATAGCACTGTCCCGAAACGGACATACAAAGCGCTCCGTGGATAAAGACCTCGATCTCCACACCGGTATTTATCATTTCCCTGATCTGCGGTATTGAAAGCTCCCGGGCAGCAACGACCCGGGAGAATCCCATTTCTGCCGCAAGACGCGCACCCATCACGAAAGCCACCAGCGCGTTGAAGATATAATAGAACCCGC
>JAFLUJ010000198.1 GCA_022511485.1 Oscillospiraceae bacterium
GTTACAACTTCCGTTCCATGAAAAGCTGTTCTGTACGATTTACATGAAATGTTCTAAGCAGAATTTTTTTATGTAAAAATTATACTATACCATATTAAAATACAGCTCCCCTGAAATAAGAGAGCTGTATAATTTAAATATAAATTTTAACCCTTTATCTTTGCATTTTTCTTCTCCGAGACAATTATAAAAAGATCATATACAGGAGCGATGGCTTTAAAATCCGCTGCAACCTTTTCAGCAAGCCTGTCGCTGAAAAGCAGGTCAAAATCCTTGCTGTCACAGGAAACTCCTATCTGCCTGCGGTTGAGCCATTCCCGTCTTTCGTCTGTCTCCTCAGGATAGTGGTCTCGTTTGTACATTTCCCCATAAAGCTCAAAGGTATTCTGGGACTTATACGCTTTCAAAGCGGACTTCCAGACCTTGTCGTTGCTCAGGATAAGTCCGCGAAGGATATTCATTGTCTCGGTGCTTGCATAATAGTATCCGCAGCCATAACTGAATCCCCCGGGAGAAATGCTGAAATAGTATCCGGGAACATCGTAAGCCTCCCGGCTTCGACTAAAGCTGTACCAGACGTAGTCCCGGAAAATGGATTTCCCCTTTGAGTACCGGGCGTCCCGGTACAGTCTCGAAATTTTTTTCGGGTCACAGATGAAGCTGTCGTCTATCCCCAGCATTGTATCTGTAAGATCTGTCACAAGCTCAGCAAAGGGAAGGACAACATTTTGTTTGTAGTCCTCCTTATGCTCGTTAAACCAGACCTTGCTGTCGTTAAGTGTGTTTTCAAATAAAAAATCAAGTGACTTGGCTGAAAAGGACATATTTTTTCCTCCATTTAGCTGATAGAACTAAGCATACCCTTTAACATCTCCTCAGCCTTTTCATATGCAAAATTATCAGTATACTGTCTTGCCTTTTCAATGGCGAAGGATATATCCCCGGACGGGAAGCTGAATTCAAGAAGCTCGTCAAAGATCTGCAAAGCCCCGTCAGAATCCAGTTCGTCAATGGCGCTTAGTATCTCTTCAATGCTTGATCTAAGGAGCTCCGTATCAATAGGCGGCTTGCTGCTTTCGCTGTCGCTGCCCTCTGACTGAGACTGATTCACTGCTGCCATGATCGGCTTTATATGCTCCACAATGTCGGTGAATTTTGCAATAAGCGCAGGAGTGTCCGCTGTTATACGGTCATAATTTTCCTCCTTGCCTGCAAATTCAAGCTGCTTTGCCATTTCGGAAAGCTCATTTGCTCCGATGGCAAGTGAGGAGCTTTTCAGTCCGTGGACTTCTATGGTGTAGTTTTTATAATCCCGCTCTCTTTCAAAATATGCGATCCTTTCAATGCTGTCGTCAGCAGTCTCCACGTAGGTTTTCAGTATGGACATATATGTATCCATATCACCGCAGAGCTTCAATCCGGCGTCAATATCAACATTGGGTATGGAAAATCCGTAGTCGTTTGCGGGAGCTTTCTCTTCCACGAGTGTATCGTCGTCGATTATTCCAAGCATACTCAGTGTGTCAACATCGGCAGAGCTTCCCGCAGGCGCGCTCTTGTTTGTCTTTACATATGAGATCATATGCTGGGGCAGCCATTCCTTCAATATCTCCTCCAGACGGTTTATCTGTATAGGCTTTGAAATAAAGTCATTTAGTCCGGAGTTCAGGAACATTTCCTTTGCACCGTCTACAGCATTTGCAGTAAGAGCAACTATAGGCAGTTCAGAGGTGTATGCATCTCCCTGACTGCGGATAAGTCCGGTAGTTTCAACGCCGTCCATACCGGGCATCATGTGATCCATAAATACCAGATCGTAGTAGTTTGAATTTATCTTGTCGATAGCAGCACGTCCGCTTTCAGCCAGATCAGGCTTTATACCGTAGCTGGACAGTATATGGGATGTAACATTAAGATTGACCTTATTGTCATCAACTACAAGAACTCTTGCATCGGGAGCGTAAATTGTAAGCTCCTTTTCTTTTTCTTTTCGTGAGAATACTGCATTCGGTGAGATCTGAGCTGAATCGCTGACCTTCTGCCATACTATCACTGTAAATACAGAGCCCTTGCCGTATTCGCTTTCAACAGTAATGCTTCCGTCCATAAGTGCTGCCAGATTCTTTGATATGGACAGTCCAAGACCTGTACCCTCGATCTCTCTGTTCCTCATGGAGTCCACCTGCTGAAAATTGGAGAACAGCTTCGATATATCCTCCTGTTTTATTCCTATGCCGGTGTCCGCTATTTTAAACACAAGGGATATTTTGTCCCCGCTGCGGCTCATTTCCTTGACAGAAAATGTTATTGACCCGTTTTTAGTGAACTTTACGGCGTTTCCAAGCAGATTGATAAGTATCTGCTTCAGCTTTATCTCGTCGCCGTACATTTTAGCCGGGAGACGTTTGTCTATATCGGTTTTCAGTTCAACAGTCTTTTTGCTTTCAAGCTGAACTTCGATTATACTTATGACCTCGCGGAGCATATTTTCCGTGTTGTATACCGACGGAACAAGCTCCATCTTTCCTGATTCGATCTTGGAAATGTCGAGAATATCATTAACGATAGTTATAAGATTTTTGGCTGCGGCTTTTATGTCATTTGCGTAGGTGTAGTTCTGTTCACGAACGCAAAGCTCGGCAAATCCCATTATGGCATTCATAGGAGTGCGTATCTCATGGGACATATTTGCAAGGAAATCGCTCTTTGCACTGTTTGCCCTGTCCGCCTTTTCCTGCATTTCAATAAGCTGATTGACGTATTCCCTTGTTTCGGTGACGTCAAGGATAAGCAGAGCAAAGCCGGTCACGTCTCCGTCATCATCATGTATTTTGGAGATACGCTTCTCATAGTATTTTCCCCGAAGCTCAAATTCGTTCTGTTCGGTATTCTCAATAAGATCCTTTATGGTTTCCCTGCTGTCATTTTTGTCCTTACTGCCGTAGGACAGAAACGGGAAGATCTTTTTGGCTGCGGGATTTGCGTCCACAACGTTCATTTTCATATCGGTAACAAGCAGTGCATCGTCCATTGTTTCGATAACGCTGTTTCTTGCATAGGTAACAACATCGTCTATCCTGTTATGATAAATGATAAAGTAGATCAGGATACAGCTAAGGATCATCATGATAGAGGTAAGATCA
>JAFLUJ010000199.1 GCA_022511485.1 Oscillospiraceae bacterium
CGCAGCGGTACAGGTCAGACAGTCAGAATGGCAATGGACAAAGGAATAAAAATTATCAACCTTGCAGGGACATAAAATCAAGCCGTCAAAGCAATATGCTCTGACGGCTTTTTAATTAAAGATAATAAGCACGCTTATTCGTCAAAGTTGCCCGGTATATGTAACTGCTTTACCGGGATCCTTTTCAGAGGTGAATAAACGTATTTGGGACAATTGGCATCTCCGTTCACAAGACCTCTCTTCTCACAGAGAACCTTGCCGCCGTCCTTCGCTCTTGTGCCGAAGTTGCAGTACTGGCACTGAGGAGGAATATTGTCTCCGAAGTATCTCTTTTTTGCCATAGGTAACATCCCTTTCTTTCGTATTTTTCTAATTATATTATATCATACTTTTTTATTTTTTGCTATAGAAATATTTGATAACAATAAAATTGTCATAATTAACAAAAATACCGTCGGAATTGGTGAATTTTGACGGGGGACGATTTTTCCCGGTGCTGTTACATATATTGAATTGACATTACATATAACAATTAAAATTTTACACAAAAAATATGAAATAAACATTGAAATTATTCTGCATAAATAAAAACGTTTGGTAGACAATACCCCGGACGTAAATCCCTGTATCTGCATAAGAACGCAAAGTCCTCCGAATGAAAGCAATGCGGCGGAAAGCGGTATCAGGTCATAATTTCCCGGCGTAAGTGAGGCGATATTGCTTATCTCTATGAATGTCTTTACTGCTGCGATACTGTCAGTATATGTTAATCCCATGATACTTTCTATAAGCTTTGCGGCTGTTCCGATGATATTCAGCTTATCCAATATGCATATAATGGAAGAAAAGAATACAATTATCCCGCATATTGAGAACATCCCTGCCGCTCCCTTTGAAATTGATCTTATAAGACAGTCAAATGACATATCCAGCTTTATCTTTGAAGACGATCTTTCCGGGACGGGTCTGTCAAGTCCGGTGAAGAATGCGACGAGGAAATTTGCTCCGATGATCGCTCCGAAGATCAGCATACCGATCTTAACATCGGAAAAAAGTCTTACTCCGGCTATTCCGCAGATAAATGCCGGTCCTGCAAGATAGCAGTAGGAAAGCATATGACTGGCTGTATCCTTGTCTATCCGGTTTTCCTTTACCATTCCGGACAGGAGCTGTGCGCCTATAGGGTAGCCTCCCACGCTGCCTATCAGAAATACGGAAAAATATTCCTGTGGTATGCGGAATATGTATCTTGAAATTAATCCGAAGGGTTTGCTCAGGACAGCGTAAAGTCCGCTTGAAACGATGAATCCGGAGATGACGATAAATGCATACAGGGAGGGTATCATCACTTCAAGGCATACTTTCACAGAGTTCAGGACGGCAGCGGCGACGTCCCTTACAAAGGCTATAAGAAAAAATGCGTACAGCACTGCCAGCGAGCCGGCTATGTAATTCTTTATTTTTTTCATCAATATTCTTATATACTCCGTTGGCGGAGCGTTCCTCCTTTCAGATATAATTTCCTGCATAATAAAGTATATGAAAAAAAATCCGGTAATATAATTTAAAAGGACATTCTGTTGTTTTTAATTAATTATTTTAATTTGGGAAGGGATAAGCATGGTTGAAAATATAAAAGAGGCTTACCGCTCCGTCATAGCAAAGTATGTAAAGAAAAAGCTTTACATCAATACATATGCTAATCTTACCGATAACACCCATATGGAGATCGAAAACTGCAAAAGGATATTGGAGTACAATGATATTTGCGTAAAGCTCCAGACCTCCACACTTATTATAAGCATATGGGGAAAGAATCTGCGGCTTTCGGACTACAACAGGGACGGTATTATTGTGGACGGACAGTTCACGTCGATAGAGTTTGAATAATCTTAATGAAAGGGGACGTTCTGATGTTCAACAACATACGGGGAATAATATCCTTTGAGGCGGTCGCTTCTGATCCGGAGGAGCTTATAAACGGTATCAGGCAGAGCTCGGCGGTGGTATCGGATCTGAAATGCAAAAACGGAAGGATAACCGGCAGGCTGTACAGGACGGATTTTCCAGATGTAAAGGATCTTGCTGAGAAAAAGGGTGCGCAGATAAGCATTTCCGGAACAAGGGGAAGTATCTTCACGATACGCCGTTACAGATTCAGATACGGAATTATAATCGGTATCGCACTGGCTGTGGCGATGGTATTTTATCTGTCCAATATTGTAATGTCCATAGAGGTATATGGTAACGAAACCTTTACCGACAAGCAGATAGAATCCATACTCAGTGATAACGGGATACATATAGGAGCATTTATTCCCTCTATCGATCTGAGAGACACGGAGCGGAGGATAGTTTCCTCGGTGGATAAGATCGCATGGATAGGCATACGCTCCTCCGGCTGTATCATTCAGGCGGAGATCAGCGAGATGGAAGACCCTCCGGAGATGATCCCTACAAGCGTCCCCTGCAACATAGTATCCGCAAAGGACGCTCAGGTCGTTGAAATAAGAGATGTATATGCGGGTATGCTTATTCCCATGCTGTATGACGGTGTCAAAAAGGGGGACATACTTATAAGCGGCACTGTTGAGGACGGCAAAGGGGGAGTTTACTTCGCTCATGCTATGGGAAAAATAATAGGGCGGTATGATGAAAAGGTCATTTTTAATCAGCCATACAAGGACGAGTTCTTCAACTACACTGATAAGATCACAAGAAAATATCTTGAAGTTTTCGGATTGAAGATACCTCTTTATGTGGGCAGAAATAATTTTGAACAATTCGAATATGACGAGGACATGACGTATTTACAGCTTCTGAACATCCGGCTGCCTATAGGTATTCTGCGGTCGGAGTATCGTCTGTATGAGACGGAGGAAATAGAGTACAGTCCGGAAAAAGCAAAGCAGCTTCTGGAGGAAAAGATAAAAATGTATGAAATGAATTTTTTTGAGGGGGAGGATATAACTATAGTAAACAGGGAAGTACAGATCTCCGAAAATAAGGAGGGAATGGCTGCTTCGGTTAAGTACACTCTGGAAAGTGATATTGGTATTACAAAGGAGATCATGGCGAAGTAGATAAATCATAATTTAGCGGCGCAGAGCTTTTCGATTTTCGCTTTGCGAAAATC
>JAFLUJ010000200.1 GCA_022511485.1 Oscillospiraceae bacterium
AAATTGAGCTGTCAAAAACCCTGCTCCATTTTATAGAATTCGATTTTACATATTTTTGGGAGCAGTGTATCGAAGCAGGACGTACCGCCAGAAAGACCGGCAGACTGCCTCAGAACATCGTTGCAAGCGCCAAGCAGCTTTTAGGACGTGCTCATCCGTACATTGAGGCGTGCCTATCAACGGATTTTTCTGAGATCGTTACAGACTGTATAATCGAATACATCTGCCACAGCGAGCGTATCGGACTTGAAGAACTGTGGGCAAGGTGTATTTCTCCTAAAAATCCGTATGAGACAGCTATTTTCCGCCGCATTTCAGAATATAAGACAAATCGTGCCACGAACCGCTGGACAAGTATCGTACGCCTTCAGGAGTACGCCAGAAACAAAACCGATTTCGTTTTCAGTCCCCAGATGGACGGCAAGCCTATTTCAAGCGACCTTGTCCGCGCCAGAAAGGAATACTTCGATTTGCAGCTGTCAGTAGCCGCAAACGAGCTTGGCTGCCCTCCTGAAGCTCTTCCCTCTATGCGGCTGTGCAGCCCCGCTTCACTGCCAAATGCTGCCTTTGCAGTAAGAAAGGTTTCCAAAAATATCTACACCCGCCTGTCCGATGTGCTCTCACAGGCGCAGGATATGGCGTCGATTGAAGGTATAAACTACGGAAAAATACGCGACCAGATAGCTATGGACGTTTACGCGTCCATAAGGAACGTTCCCCCTCCCGGAGAACTGGACATGAAGATCATACTTGACGCAATAAAGGAAAATCCCTCTGAGCTTTACTTCCCCGACAGCTTCAAGTCAATAATAGATCTGGAATTTGATCTTATGTATAAGCGGGAGATATTCCTTCGCAAATGTGAAAACTGCGGAAGATTTTTCACTGTTACAGACGACAATCCACGCTGTGACAGAGTGAACAGCTCCGGAAAGACCTGCCGCCAGCAGTACGAGGAGCTTTACGAAACTATTGCCATGGAAGCCAAGGCATCCGCAGAAGAAGAGCTTCGTGAGATCGCTGCCGCTTCTGCTGAGGCTGAACCCGCAGAAGAAGATATACCGGAGGAGATCCCCGAGTCTATCAGTCCAGAGCCTGTACCCGAGCCTGAACCGGAACCCGAACCCGAGCCTGTACCTGAGCCTCCCAAGCTCATACCTGTTACAATAACTCCGGAAATGGAAAAACGTTCCCAGAAGCTTTATAATGCCTTGTATAAGCGTGTAGGCAGAGGTTTTGAGGAAAATGAATTCAGAGAATGGTCACAGTACCTTTCAAATATGAAGAAAAATCTTAAGATAGGCGAAGGCTCTCTCAAACAGTTCAACGATTTTATGGAGTATTCCGATAAGCTGCTTGATGAAGTAAAGCTTGCAAGCAAAAACAAAACCGTCCATATCCCCACCGAGAAGCCTTATGGAAGAAAGCGCAGCAGACAAGGTGAGGAGGACGCACAGGATCAGCGCAGAGGACGCAGCGTGCGTACAGAACAGATCACCAATGATACGCACAAGGTCCCTCAGGTGGAAGCAACAGTAGTGTCCTCAAAAAATGTAGAAATTAAGCCATTTAAGCCTCAGGCATTCGACAGTCTTTTCGACGCCGTTAAGGCATATGAAAATGAATCCTTTGACGACGAAAACGAAGAGCCGGAGAATCGTCCTCAAAAGCCGGTGAAGATCTCAGCCCCCACCTGGGAGCGTCTCTCCCGTGAGGATGTATACGGCAAAAAGGATTAACAGAAAGGAGATGCGCTGATGGTTTTTATCAACGAAGCCGCTGCAATAAACGGTCTTGCAGACACTATAATCAAGGGCGGAGTAAGCCTCTACAACGCCATAAAATATATCTATTCATTAGCAGAAAGAGACTTTTACAATGTAAATATCAAGGACGCCTTCAAGGTGGTTCTGAATAATGTGACCGACACAGACTGTCTTAAAGCGCTTGGCCTGCGAATAAATGAAAGCACCTGCGGAGAAATGCTCAGCGATGAGTATAACCGTGTACTTCCCCTTATGGTGTACTCTCTGGCAGTAAGGATACCAACGCTGAAATCGGTGAAAAACGGCGGAGACAGTATGACGGACGACCAGCTTTACAGACTGTATACCACAGTAATGAACAAGGGCGCAGATAATTATAAGGATATGATCTCCGAAACTTTTCTGGAAACCAAATATCTTGTCCGGAAGGGAAAAAAGCTCCCCCCGTTCACTGCGGACTGGTTCAAGACGTATATTTACACCAACGTCCCATCGCTCTCAGAAATTACCAATAAAAATATGTTCCTGCTTGGATTTTCCGATGTACTTTTTGCAATGTTTTACTCCTGTCTGGAGGAAGAGCTGAAAAGCAAGATCCTGGAATATACAGCAGATATGCCGGGCGAAAGCGAATAACATCAAAGGAGGTTCATGTTTCCTGAACGGAAATGTGAAAAAAGTATGAAATCAATTTTTCTTTGCGGATTTATGGGCTGCGGAAAATCAACAATAGGCAAGCTTCTGGCTGAAATGCTGAATTGTGAATTTTTTGATATGGACGAGTATATCGTCCACAAGGAAAAAAAACAAATACCGGAAATATTCGCCGAAAAGGGAGAACAATATTTTCGTGAAACAGAAACAGCGGTGATCAAGGAGCTTTCCAAAGCAAATGGAGTCATCGCCTGCGGAGGCGGAGCGATGTTAAAGAAGGAAAACTCGGAAATTGCCTCGGAAAACGGGATCGTAGTGTATATCGAAGCTCCATTTGAGCTGTGCTACAGCAGGATCTCAGGAGATAAGAACCGTCCTATTGTTATGAACAATACCAAGGAGGAGCTGAATTTCATTTACGACAGCCGGATACCCTTGTATAAAGAGCATTCCTCGGTAACAGTCAGCGGAAACGGCACTCCAAAGGAGATCGCGGAGTCCATTGCGAAAATTGTAAATGAATAAAAACAGGGGGTGTCCTTTTGTAAAGATACCCCCTGAATTTTTATGCCCGCCACCTTTTCAATGTCGGCAGATATTCTGCAAGCTTCCTGCGGGCTGTCTCCTCGTCGGGACAAACACCTGCTTTTACCTCAATGGGAGCGCAAATGTCTATCATCTGTTCCAATGTAC
>JAFLUJ010000201.1 GCA_022511485.1 Oscillospiraceae bacterium
ATGGAGATGATCGACAAGCTCCGTGATACTGCTATGTCCCACGACCGCTGCTCAGTTGTTGAGGTCATGGGCAGAAACGCAGGCTGGATAGCTCTCAACGTTGGTCTTGCTGTTGGTGCGATAGGTGTTATCACTCCGGAAATGCCCTACAAGCTTGACGATATTATTGCAAAGATGGAAAAATCCAAGAAGACAATGAAGCAGCACTTTATTGTTGTAGTTTCCGAGGGTATTGGTAATTCCGAGGGTATCGCAAAGGAGATCAAGGAGAAAACAGGTATCGAGTCCAGAGCAACCATCCTCGGTCACGTTCAGAGAGGCGGAAATCCTACACTCCGCGACAGAGTTGTGGCAAGTGAAATGGGATACTATGCGGTAAACCTTCTTGATAAGGGTATCGGAAACCGCGTTGTGGCTATGCAGGATCACAAGATCGTTGACTTTGATATAAAAGAGGCTCTTGCAATGAAGAAGCCCTTTGACGAAAACCTTTACAAGATCGCTAACGAAATATCTTTCTGACATATCATAATTTGTCTTCATAGGAAATTACACTGCAAAGCTGTGTGTTTCTTGTACTTAATTATTAATGGCATTACAGAGTAGGCAAACGCGCGTATAGTGCTTGGCGGACGGGGAGTTGCCGCCTTGACGAAAAACACGGGTATCCGTGTTTGCGGTGCGTTTGCCGCATCCCGCTGAGATGCATAACAGGAGCTTTTCGTATCTCCCGATTATGCACTTTTAGCATAATTATGAGGAGGTATCATTAACCATGAAAAGCTTTTTTTCTATGTTTAAAGAATCAGCAGCAGAGCTGAAAAATGTCCGCTGTATTACAACTACAGGACTTCTTATTGCATTATATATCATACTTGATATGTTTTCGATAAGAATAGGTGAATCTATCAAGGTCAATATTGATTTTTTTGCAACAGCTGTTATAGGTATGCTGTTCGGACCTGTTCCTGCGGTGCTTGCTGCACTTGCCGGAGACTTTATAGGCTGTATCCTTACCGGTAACACACCACTGCCGCTGCTTTCTCTGCTTGAGGTGCTGAAGGGGCTTCTTTACGGCACAATGCTTTACAATAAAAACGGTATACGGCTTTTTGCCTTTGCGGTAATTGCAAGACTGATAGATTCTGCGGTAATATGTCTTTTGCTCAATACAGCAGCCCTTATGTACTATGGATATATGTCCAGAACTATGGAGCAGTTTTATGTGCGATGCATAAAAATACTGATAGAGCTGCTGGTCTTTTTGCCGGTTTTGGCTGCTTTATTGCCTGTCAATTTGATATATGAAAGAACTTTTGGACGCAGGAAGCGTTCGGAACAAAATAATTAACTTGGAAAGGATTTGCTTTCTATGGGACTTTTCAAAAAAAACCCTCAAAAGCTCAAACAGATCGAGCTGCAGAACATTATCTTCGGTACAGAAGAAAAAAAGCTTATGGTTTCATCTGATTTTCTGGACAGTATGTCAAAGGCTTATGTTACAAGGAGAATGAAAGCTGTAAATAAAATGGTTGAAGTTATTGCTATGACAAAAAGTCCGAGAAGACTTTTCAAGAGCTATGATGCTGCTATGGAAAATCTTGATGAGCTTATCAATATTGAAAAGCTTTACGCATTTAAGAAGCCGATACCATCCCAGTTCAAGAAAAGCTTAGAGGAAAAGAAGGATCATTATATTGAATGTATGATAAAACGCGTCTGGAAGGCTATTAATCAAAAAAGTGGAATAAGCGCAGGCGAAAAAAAGGATCCCGCGGTTTTTGGTCCGGTCCTGTCGGAAATACTGGAATATCGTGACAGATACAACAATGTTATGATTGAGCTGATAGATCAGTTCTATGAATCGGTATACGGACAAAGCTTCCGTATTGAGATAAATTACGATGAACCTGTTCATGACGGTGACGAGCCGGAAATTGATCTTGGCGAGGATACGGAATATCCCATGGAGGAAGAAGAATTTGGTCCTGAGATAAACCTTGATGATGACGGATTTATGCCGGCAGATTTTCCACTGTTTGAAGAATGAGAAGGTTCTGAATAATTTCTACTGATTTTCAGACAGCAGCCTGCTCATAAACTCTTCTGTTGATATTCCTGAGGGACGGTTATACCGGTTAAGCATAAGACATTCTCCGGTATCACTGCGGGATATATAGTTTGGCTTTTCATAGCAGGTCAGAAGGGCTTTGAAGCCGATCTCTTCGAGAATAGCCTTACTTTCAGATGAGATAAAACCATAGGGATATGCAAATGTGACCGGTGTTACACCGCTCTTTTCCCGCAGTATATCCTGAAGCATACCAATATCGCCGATGAGTGCTTCCCGGTACTCTTCGGCGTTTTCGTTGTACAGTCTTTTGCAGCCTTTTCGTCCGGTCATTGAATGCATATCGGAGGTGTGATTGCCAATTTCAAAAAGACCGCTTTGGTCAAGCTCAGAGATCTCATCCCATGTCAGATATGAATAGGCGGGATTGTGCTCGTCCTCCTGGGTTGATCGTTCAGTGTATGCTCCCACAATGTTCATGACCGCCTTGATGTTGTTTTCCTTCATATAGGGGAGGGCGTATTCCATGACGTTGTAATATCCGTCGTCAAAGGTTATCACAACAGGTTTTTCAGGAAGAGGAGCTCCTGCTTCTGTATAATCAAGCAGATCCCGGACAAGTACTGATGTATAGCCGTTATCGGTAAGATACTGCATATCTTCCTTGAACACATCCGGGGATACAGCGTAATCTCCCGCTTTGGCGGGATCTTTGATAAGACGATGGTACATGATAACGGGGACGAATATGCTTTCCTCTTCGGCATTTACGCTTTCCGAATGGTAGGAGAGCTTATTTACAGCAAAGCAGACTGCTGCTGTGAAAATTATCATCACAGTCAGAAATCCCGGTAAAATTTTTTTTACTCCAACACAAAAATACATATACTGCCCTCCGTTTTTAGTATGAATACACAATAAATATATGTCGGAGGCTGAGAAAAAAGACGTGCTTTAAAGTGAACCAGCAAAAATTGAGGTTGCTGATTAATGTGCAGCAACCTCTTTTGATTTTTATTTGTTTTCGTTCCAGCTTCCGC
>JAFLUJ010000202.1 GCA_022511485.1 Oscillospiraceae bacterium
ACGGCGAATCAAAACATTGACTTGTCAATGTTTTGATTTAGGAATAGTATAAAATCATAGATTTTAGCGGGCAGTATGAACGGTGGCTCTGCGGCGCAGTCGCACCAATGAGCCTTGCTCATTGGTATTGCAAAGTGTTGTACACTTTGCAATAGAGCCTAGTATAATGCAGGAAAAAATTACCCCATTTGACATATTTAGATATATGTGATATAATGTTTAAGTGATGCTTTTACCCGAAAATAAATTACGGAGGTTCGCCATGAACTTTAAATACTGTCCCGACTGCGGCGAAAAGCTGTATCTCAAAAACTGCGGAGACGAAGGGGAGATCCCATACTGCGGAAGCTGCAAAAGACCATTCTTCCCATTTTCGTACTGCTGTGTAATATGTCTGTGCGTCACTGAGGACAATACCGAGATCGCGCTGATAAAGCAAAAATATGTTTCCGACAGCTATATAAATGTTGCAGGATACGTCAAACAGGGCGAAACTCCCGAGACTACTGCTGTGCGTGAGATAAAGGAAGAGATAGGACTGGACGCGGTTTCCTGCCGGTATATAGGAAGCTACTATTATAAGAAAAAGGATAACCTTATGCTTGGCTATATCTGCAAGGTGAAAAAAGCAGAGCTGAAAACCTCGGTAGAGGTAGACAGCGCCAAGTGGTATCCTCTTAAATATGCACAGCAAATGCTGCGGTACGACAGTATTGGCTGGAATCTGCTTAACGATTATCTGCGGGAGCGTGGTCGGTCATGACTTTCCGAAATGAGCTTATTGCTTCGGCAGCGTCGCAGCTTGCCTGTGACTACTGCTGCAATCCGACGGACTTTTTAAATGATAAAGGCAGGGTGACACTTGCAAGGATCACCGATAACAGACGCCGCTGTTTCCGGACGGAACCTGACTTCTTCAAGGCGGCTACAATGGGATATGGTACAGTTATATCCGCAGCGAGCGAGGTGATGGAATTTTCCCGGGAGCTTATTGAAAAATGCAGCGGAGATGAATTATTTGACCAGAAAAAGATACTATTGATAAACAGCCGTCTTGCAAGATATAATAAGGTCATTGCGGCAAATAATATTTATTTTCTGCCCGAGTCCCCATACCGTTATGTATCCCGTGGAGGATTAAAAATACATTTTTGTGAAGAGGACGAGATCATTTCACAGCTTTATCCCATAAAAGGATTTAATCACGCCTTGCTGTATAATTCCGAAGGGCCGCGGCGGGATAAGCTGGCGGCGTGTGCCATCAATGGAAATGAGATCGTGGGTATTGCAGGAGCAAGCAGCGACAGTCCCATAATGTGGCAGATAGGAATAGACGTTATCCCCCGATTTCGCGGACACGGTATAGGCTCGGAGCTTGTTTCCGCACTGACACAGGCTGTCTTTATGCATGGAGCTATCCCATATTACGGCACATGGAACGGAAATATCGCCTCTCAGAACACCGCCCGGAGAGCAGGGTATTATCCTGTCTGGGCGGAGATGTTCGCATTCGATATAGAGACCGAAAAATTTGGTTATTAATATAAGTTATTAATATAAAAAGGAGTATTTTTTATGTCAGATCACAACAGCTATGAATCACCGTTCTGCACACGGTATGCAAGTAAGGAAATGCAGTATGTTTTTTCCGCAGATAAAAAATTCACTACATGGAGAAAGCTCTGGGTCGCTCTTGCAAGAGCGGAAATGAAGCTTGGACTTCCGGTCACAAAAGAACAGGTGGAGGAGCTTGAAGCTCATATTGATGATATTGATTACGCCGCTGCGGCAGAGCGGGAAAAGCTTGTACGCCACGATGTTATGGCTCACGTTTACACCTACGGACTTGCTTGTCCGGGGGCAAAGGGTATTATCCATCTTGGAGCTACCTCCTGCTATGTTGGGGACAACACCGATGTCATTATTATGAGGGACGCTCTGAAGATCGTCCGCAGAAAAATGCTGAACGTTATTTCCCAGCTTTCTGATTTTGCCATGAAGTACAAGGCTATGCCGTGCCTTGCCTATACTCATCTCCAGCCGGCTCAGCTTACTACTGTTGGCAAGCGTGCAACACTCTGGATCAATGAGCTTCTTATGGATCTGGACGAGATCGAATACAGGATCTCTTCTCTTAAGCTTCTGGGCTCAAAGGGCACTACCGGAACGCAGGCTTCCTTTCTGGAGCTTTTCGAGGGAGACCATGAAAAAATAAAGCAGCTTGAAAAGATGATCGCCGAGGAAATGGACTTTGAAGATGTAGTCCCCGTTTCCGGACAGACCTATTCAAGAAAAATGGATTCCCAGATAGTTTCCACTCTGGGAGGTATCGCACAGTCGGCAATGAAATTTGCAAATGACCTGCGGATACTCCAGAATTTCAAGGAAATGGAAGAACCCTTTGAAAAAAATCAGATAGGCTCTTCTGCAATGCCCTATAAGAGAAATCCTATGCGCTGCGAAAGGATCACTGCTCTGGCAAGATACGTTATGATAGATACTCTTAATCCTGCATTTACAGCAGGCACACAGTGGTTTGAAAGAACTCTGGACGATTCTGCTAATAAGCGTATTTCCGTTGCGGAGGGATTCCTTGCTGTGGACGCTATACTTAATATCCTGCTTAACGTTACCGCCGATTTGGTGGTATATCCTAAGGTCATCCGTCAGCGTGTAATGAGGGAGCTTCCCTTCATGGCTTCGGAAAACATTATGATGGACGCAGTGAAAAAGGGCGGAGACCGTCAGGCTCTCCATGAAAAGCTAAGGACATATGCAATGGAAGCAGGAAAGCAGGTCAAGGAAGAGGGTCTGGAAAACGATCTCATCGAGCGTGTGCTTGCTGATCCTGACTTCAAGCTTAACGCTGATGAAATAAATGCTATCCTTAAGCCGGAAAACTTCACCGGCAGAAGCGAGCAGCAGGTGGAGGAGTTTATTTCAGGCTGCGTAAAGCCTGTGCTTGAAAACAGCGGAGAGACCCTCGGCGAGACCGCAGAACTCACAGTATAGATCATTATTTAGCGCATTACTTCTGTACTCTTACTGGGGAAAACCTTTCTGAAGAAAGGTTATTCCC
>JAFLUJ010000203.1 GCA_022511485.1 Oscillospiraceae bacterium
CAGACGATTTTCGCAAAGCGAAAATCGAAAAGCTCTGCGCCGCTAAATTATGATTCAGACTATAATAGATACCTTCTGTTCGGAGTAGGGAGGCATGGTTTCCTTTGGCTCAGTGGCAGCAGTAGTTGTGGTAACAGTTTCTTCTTCCTTCGGAGTATCATATGGACCTCTCATTTTAGTTGCTTTGCCGTCCTCATCTACCCAGCCTCTGGATTCGTAATATTCCTCCAGACAAAGACCGCTTTCCTTGATCTCCTTTGCAAAGTAAAGACCCACAAAGCGATAATGCCATGGCTCATAGATGATCCCTGTAATGTCCTGCTTGCCTTTCGGATACCGCAGGATAAATCCGTATTCATGAGCGTGCTTGTCAAGCCATGCGAAGGCTTCGGTATTTTCAAAGCTGTCGTCGTCCATGTTCTGGTTCTCTTCACACATAATATCCAGCGCAAGACCTGCATTATGCTCGCTTTCCCCCGGAAGAGCCACTTCCGCCAGAGTGTCAGCGTAAGCGTCATCATAGCTCATGCCCCGGTCTACTCTGTCCTGAACGCTGTTATCAAAATTCTGCTGCTGATACTCTATAGTCCGGTATGCGGATACCACCAGCAGATCAACTCCGTCCTCAGCGGCGTCGTCGATCATACGCTTTATGTAGTCAGCTGCACGAACGTCCAGATAATATTCCCGCCAGCTTTCAAAGACTACCTCAGTCTCGATCATATTGTCATAATCCTTCGGCAGAGGATTTTTCTTGTTCACAAGGAACATTGCCCATGCATTGTCGATATTCTCGTCCTCCTCGGGTTCTGTTTCGGGAGGCGTGGTCTCGGTGGTAACGGAGGTGGACTCAGCATCCTCGTCCACTTCCTTAAAAACAAGTCTTGTCATCAGAAACGCCAGCGCGATAATCAGAACAGTTATTATCAATAGATATTTTATCCCGCGCAAAATTATTACTCTCCTTTGTTTTTTATTTCTTTTGATCTTTTTATTCATATCCTGAAAAATCTCCTGTAAAAATTCGGTACGGAAAAATCCGCTAAGAAACATTATACCATTATACGATAAATTTTTCAACTGTTACAGGGAATTTTTTGATTATATTTCATTCTGAACGTACTCACGTACCTGCTCGGCAAGCTCGATATTTATCCCGACAGCCTTGGCGATTTCCTCTGCGGAGGCTTTTTTCAATGCATCACGGGTCTTGAAAGCGGTAAACAGTTTCAGCGCCTTTTTCTCCCCGATACCCTTTATGCTTGTAATACCCATTTCATAGGACTGCTTTCCATGCTTTTTCCGCTGATATGTTATTGAAAAACGGTGTACCTCGTCCTGTATCCTCGTTACGAGCATGAACGCAGATTTTGTCCCGGAAATGGAGATCTCCGCTCCGGAGGTGGCGATGGCTCTCGTTCTGTGGTTGTTGTCCTTGACCATTCCGAACAGGGGAACGGTTATGCCCATTTCCCGAAGTATAGGCTCTACAGCGTTTACCTGTCCCTTTCCGCCGTCCAGCAGGATAAGGTCGGGCATACGGCTGAATCCCTCGTCTGTTTCGGAATCGTCCTGATAATGCCTGAATCTTCGTTCCAGCACCTCACGCATACTGGCATAGTCGTTCTGGATCGCAGTTTCCTTTATGGAAAAACGCTTGTAGGCTTTTTTCAGCGGTCTGCCGTTCTCAAAGACCACCATTCCCGCAACCATAGAGGAGCTTCCCAAATTCGATATGTCATAAGCTTCAATATAATATGGAGGCTCAGGAAGTCCGAGCAGCTTGCCCAGTGCTTCAAGAGCAGCTATCTCCTTGCCTGAACGTCCTACCTTTATAGCGAGACTGTCCTCGGCGTTTGCCTTTGCCATCATGATAAGCTCCCGACCCTTGCCCCGCTTTTTGGAAGACAGATCAACTGCCCGTCCGCACTTCTCCCGGAGAAGTCTTTCCACCATTTCAGCGTTGGGAAGCTCCTCCTCCACGATGATCTCTCTGGGTATCTTAGTGGGATCGGAGTAATACTGGACTACGAAGTCCTCCAGCATATTTTCCTCGCTGTCCGGAGCTCCCAGATCGTATTCCACACGGTCAAAAAGACGTCCCCCTCTGTACATAAGGACTGCCGCACAGGAGTTTTCTCCGTTCTGTGCCATTGCTACAATATCGGTATCCTTCATATCCTCATGGATTATCTTCTGGTCGTCGGCTGCACGCTTTATAGCGGATATTCTGTCCCGCAGTCTGGCGGCAAGCTCAAAATCCAGATTTTCAGCAGCGATGTTCATCTGCTCTGTAAGGGTCTCCACCGAAGCCTCCGAACCGTTTTTGATGTAGTCCTCCGCCTGTCTGACGATGTTTCTGTACTCCTCCGCGTCTATTTTCCCCCTGCAAACACCCATGCATTGCTTTATATGGAAATTCAGGCAGGGACGGTATTTTCCGAAATCTCTTGGAAAGACTCTTTTGCAGGACGGAAGGGAAAACACCTTGTTAGCCTCCTCCACAGTCTGTCTTGTCACAAAGGTGCTTGTGTATGGTCCAAGGAAAGTACCGTCCCCCTTTTTCTGCATTTCAGCAGTTATGCGGGGGAATTCCTCATGGGAAATTTTTATGAAGCTGTAACCCTTGTCATCTTTAAGCAGTATATTGTACTTGGGCATATGCTGCTTTATCATTGAACATTCCAGCACAAGAGCCTCGTACTCGCTGTCGGTGACAATAAAATCATAGTCGTATACATGGGAGACCATTTTCGCTACCTTGGGAGTATGGTCAGGATTTTCCCTGAAATAGCTTGTGACCCGGTTTCTCAGATTTTTTGCTTTTCCAATATAGATGATCCCGCCGCTTTTGTCCCGCATACGGTAAACTCCTGGGGAAACGGTAAGCTTTGAGGTTTTTTCTCTCAGATAGGGAAGTCTTTCGTTCATAAAGGAGATCCTTTCATTGAATTTGGTATCGTATATATTATATCATATTTTCCGATTTTCCTCAATAGCCTGATCGTATAATACTAATGCAGCACCGCACAAAGGCGACAGACGTTCTTTGTGCGGTG
>JAFLUJ010000204.1 GCA_022511485.1 Oscillospiraceae bacterium
TTCATGTATAAAAATCGGCAAAGGAGAGGGTAAGGAAGGTAGGGGGATCCGGGGGTAGGAAACCTTAGGGAGAGGGAATGCCGATTTTTAGTATTTTGTTTTCCCTCTCCCTATGGTTTCCTGACCCCCGGAAAGAAAGAGAACATCTATAGAATAACGAAACAACAATAAAAAATCCCTATAAACCATAGACGCACCAATTATGATTTGCATTGCTGTTCACAAAATATTAACTTATGAAATTGCCCTGCTTTTTTCAAAACCACTGGACAAGCATAAAAAAGTATGTTATACTATTTTTATGTTGAAATATATGGACAAAGTCCATATATTTCAGTTCGCCGTATACTACGTATACGGCGTGGCGGCGTTGCCGCCAAAAAAACGTTCAATACTAATTCCGTCAAAACCTTCGGTTTTGACTTGCCGCCTTTTCAGGCGGCTCAAAAATAGACTTACGTCTATTTTTTGATTTGGAATTAGCATTGTAATATAATGTATTTATTTGTATGGAGGTTTTATGGACTATGTCTTTTAATTTTAAAAAAGCAGCCGCTCTTACCGTTGCAGCAGCTGCGGCTCTCTCCCTGACAGCCTGCGGAAAGGATACTTCATGGGGAGCTACCATAGACGACAGAACTCTCAGAGCAGGTATTATGATCTATTATCAGTCAAGCGCTGTTTCGGAGGCTTACAGCTACCGTACTGACGGTGATACCACTACCAGCGTCCTTGATCTTATCATTGAGGAGCAGCCCGCCCGTAACTGGATCAATGCTCAGGTAGAAGAGGATATGCGGGAATACGCTGCTGTTGAAAGCAAATTTGACGAGCTTGGGATCGTTTTTGAAAACAACGAAGTGGAAAGAACATCTCTGATAGTCGATCAGTGGTGGGAATATCTTGGAGATTACTACGAGGATCTGGGCGTCAGCAAGCAGTCCTATTATGATGTGGCTATGAACAGCACCAAGCGTTCGGCTATCTTCGATCACTTCTATGGTGAGAACGGAGAAATGGCTGTTTCCGACGATGAGGTAAAGGACTACCTCAAAGAAAATTACGCCAGAATCAAATATATCCAGATGGATCTGAAGGACGGCGAAGGAAACATTCTGAAGACAGATGGAAAAGCCGAGATCAAGAAAATGGCAGAGGGATACATCGAAAGAGCCAAAGCAGGCGAAAGCTTTGAAGCTATCTCCGACGAATATGATGATTACTACTCTTCCCTGACAATTACCGAAAACGAGAATGAGGAAAGCACTGATACTTCCGGGGATAACAATCCACTCAGCAATCCGATTGTTGTAGAACCGGAAGGCGCTGAAACATCGGATACCACCGGGGAAGAAAGCGATGTCCCCAACTACGGAATAATAATTTCAAAGGATTCCGTTGCTCCTTCATCTGCTGTTATCGAAAAGGCTTTTGAAATGGCAAATGACGAGTACGCCATCGTTGAGGAGTACGAGGTCTACTATCTTGTTTACAAAATGGATCTTTTCGCAGACGAGGATTACTTTGAAAACAACCGGAATTCTGTTGTGCATACTCTTAAAGATGATGAATTCAATGACACTATCTCAGGCTGGACATCATCTCAGAAAGTCGTTATCAACACCGACGCTGTAGACCGCTACAAGCTTGAAAAACATATCGAGGAAGCCTGATCCCTGCACGGTAAGTACGGTCATTAAATCTTAGCTCTGCATAAAAATAAATGATTTAGTATATTCAGCCTCCATCTGGGTGCGGTATACTAAATCATTTTTTTGCATTATATTATACTGATACCCGCTGTCAATTCAGCATATAGTACAAAAGATGAGTACGTACAGCGGAAAGCATTTCCTTGTAAAGCTCCGCCGCATCGGACAGATCGGCTGTCATAAGCGGATCGTTGAGAAATGCGTTGAAGGCAATATCCAGATCCTTCTCCTTTACGGCTTTGACTATGGTATCCTGATTAACGATATGCCGTATCGTCAGACCGTAGATCTCGTCGTTCAGACGTCCTGCTGCAACAGGTCTTACCGAATTCCTGCTGATAAGAGCGTTAGTCTGGACGATAGCTCCTTTCGGCAGATTTTCTATCTGTCCCCGGTTTTTCATGCAAACATTTGTGATAAGGTTTCCAAGTCCCATAAGGGCTCGTATCTGGAGGGCGCAGTCGGTAGCTCCTCCTCCCACCCGCAGCAGCTCCTCTCCGTTCATAAGGGGCTTTACCCTGCTGAGCTTGTCAAGCTTTAATTTTTTTAGATAGTTTACTGTTATCTGACTGAACTTCCAGTTAGAGATATTTTTCTGGGACTTAAGATACCAGGGAGGACAGAAGTCCGCAGCAACGCCGTCCGGAACAGCAGGTATACAGCCGTACCTCAGGAACAGATCAAACTTTATCTTATTGGCGGAAGCAAAGGGATTGAGCTTATACTCGTTGGGCTTGCTTTCGTATCCGGTCTCATAGTACTTTTCAGCAAACTCCCTGAACACCGGCATAATATCATTACCGTTGTAGGAAGCCTCGTCAAACCAGCAGAAGCCTCCTATACCAAGGAGATTGTATTTTATATCCCTGCGGCGGAGATGTTCCGTTTCAAACTTATCCTCGCAGATATGCACCAGCAGATCAAGAGTCGAGTAAAGCTCGTTGGTCGAACCGAACAGCTTTATTTCCGGGAATACCTCGTACATCATAAGCATACATTCAGCCATCGGATCGGAAAGATTTATCACCCATGCCTCCGGGCAGATCTTCTTTATCAGCTCTGTATATTTTATATAGACCGGGAGTGTTTTAAGCGCCCTTATCACTCCGGAAGGACCTGTATGTCCGCCTGTTGCCTGATATACGCCATAGGTTTCCGGAAGATGCATCTCAGTGACCATCTCGTCAATATTTCCCTGAGTGAATGACAATATAACTATATCGGCATTTTTAAGAGCGTCCTCGGGAGTGTCCACCGCAAGATAGATAATATCGCTTTTGCACTCCTGATTTTCCCGAAGCTTGTTGCCGATCACCTCATTGGAAAGGGACAGCTGCTTGTCCGTA
>JAFLUJ010000205.1 GCA_022511485.1 Oscillospiraceae bacterium
GAATTCTGGAAGCTGTACACAGAGCAGGAAACCTTTGAGATCGTCCACTAAAACAGGAGTACAGAAAATGAGTAAAAAAATTATCATATTAAATGGTGCTGCCAGAAAAAACGGCAGCACCGCTAAGCTTATTGAAGCATTTGCAGACGGAGCAAAGTCTGCAGGAAATCAGGTAAAATCATTTTATCTTGACGACATGGATATCCATAGCTGTAAAGGGTGTCTGAGAGCCGGCAAGGATTCAAAAAGTCCATGCAGTCAAAAAGATGACATGGATCAGATATATGCTGAATTTGAGGATACCGATGTAGTGGTGTTTGCTTCACCTTTGTATTTCTGGACAATAACAGGCACACTGAAAACCGTCGCTGACAGATTATATGCGGAGCTTGAATGTCTTGGATACGGAAAATTTCCTAAAAAGAGCGTTTTGCTTATGACAGCAGATGGAGGCGATTATTCTCAGGCAGTAACATGGTACCGTACCTATGAAAGAAATCTCCGGTGGAAGAACTTAGGTGAGGTGCTTGGCAAAGGAAAAACAAAAGAGGCATATAATCTCGGATCGTCAATCTGAAAGGAGCATCGTCAATAGAGTATATTACATTAAATAACGGAGTAAAAATGCCCATCCTCGGATACGGCACATATCAGACGCCTTCAAGCATAACCGAAAAATGCGTTACAGAGGCTCTCCGCATGAGCTTAACATCGAGCAGTTTGATATGACTTGTGCTGCTGTCAGGGAGAGGATCATTGACGAGTACGATTCCGGAAACGAGAACTATGCCAAAGGTATAAGGGAAGCCTTTATCGGCTATCTCAAATATCGCAGGGATTTCCTTGATTACACAGAAGAGTATGACCCTCCGGAGCTTCCCGAAGATGCTGACGAAGACGATCAGAGATACTATAAGTAATGACCGCTCCGCCGTTCATCTCCGAGCCTGTTCCTGCCATCGTAAGAACACAACCCACAGGAACGATCCTGCAGTCAGGTTCTTCAAAGAGAATGTAATATTTTTCCCAGGGATCATCGTTACAGTGAACGGAAATAGATACTACGAATAACCTTTGCCGGATTTCCCACCGCTATCATGTTTTCCGGAATATCCTTAGTTACTATAGAACCAGCTCCAATGACCGCATTATCACCGATAGTTACGCCGGGCAAAATAGTGGAATTTGAGCCTATCCACACATTTTTGCCGATATGAATAGGTCGGGGAATCAGATCTCCCCTCTCCTCCGGCAGCATACCGTGATTAAGAGTTGCAAGAACTGTATTATGTCCGATAAGTGCGCCGTCACCGATATAGATCCCGCCCTGATCCTGAAACTTACAGCCCGAATTGATAAACACTCCGCTGCCTATGTGGATATTCTTTCCGCAGTCGGTGTAAAATGGAGGAAACAGTCCGAAACGTTCTCCTATCTTTCTGCCCGTCAGCTTCTCCATAAGTTCAAGAATTTCTTCCGGAGTGTGGTAAGCGTTATTGATCTCCATTGTAATTTTCATAGCTTCCTGACTTAGTTCGTGCATTTTAAGATGTACAGCCGAACCTGCTTTCATCTGTTCACCGCTGTTCATGGCTTCAAGAAATTTTTCCATTGAAATATTGCTGTTCATATTATTTACCCCTTTATTTTTCTTTAGTTAATGCAATTCAAAGCATTGAGCGTCCTCGGATATCCGATATATGGCAGACAGGTGGTCAATGCCTGAATAAGCAGTTCCTTTGTGTTTCCCTCATTGATATTTGCGGCAGCATGGGACTTTGCCTGTGACTCGCAGCCGCCGATAGAACAGATCACAACAAAAGTTATCAGCTCCCTCATTTTCAAATCAAGAGTTCCCCTTGTATAGTAATCTCCGAAGCAATGTGCTGAAAGACAGTCCTGAATGTGCTTCGTTTCCTGCGGAGCATTTTCACGCATGGAATAAATGAAGTCCCCGAAAATCTGAACCTGAACCGCTAACCCCTTTTCAAAACGGGTATCGGCGTTTACTGTGCTCTGGTCGGTTTCTTCGGGATCAATTCCCATTTTTTCAAGCTCTGCATTTACAACAGACAGCGCTTCCTTTACTCTGGGGAAACCAATATACGGCGCAGTATGATAGAGCGTTTCCTTGATTTCCGTAACGTCTGCCCCTGCTGCGACTGCTTCATTCACCTTTGCAGGAATTTCACCCATAGTCTGAATCGCCGTCAGACAGGCAAGGCTTATCAGAGCCTTTTTCTTTTTGTCCTGAAGTCCGTTTTTTTCAATCTCCCCATTCAGAAATCTTTCCTGAATAAGCATAAATGATACATCATAATTTTTCATATTTCACCTCATAAAAATAAATCAATTACCCACCCTGTAAAAAGAGCGAATATAATTGTAAACGCAAGATACAGAATAAACCGTTTTATTCCCAATACGATCTTTACTGCTCCCAGATTTGTTATTTTTGTCGTAGGACCTGTGACCATAAATGCAGCCGCACTTCCCATACTCATACCGTCGCCAAGCCATGTCTGCAATAATGGGATAGTTCCCCCACCGCAGGCATACAGCGGAACTCCGATAGTTGCCGCCATCAGTACGCCAAATCCACGGTTATCTCCGAACAGGTCAGCTATAAATTCGGCAGGGACATACCTTTGGAAAAGAGCAGACAGAATGACACCTATCAGAAAGTACCCTCCCGTTGCTTTAATATTCCTGCCGATGTTTTTCAGCAACCGCAGAAACAGATTCGGGTCGGTATCATGGTTATGCGGTTCGTCGAAATCGTCAAAATTGAAAAATTCTTTGTCCTTATAAAAAATTCGTATCAGAATTCCCGCTGCGATTCCGCAAAGGAAGCTTGAAGCAATACGGATAACCAGCGCGGTTGTCCCAAGAGCCGTACTATACAGGATGAGCTGCGGATTCAGCAGAATTGAACTCATCATAAATGCCGCCAGCCAGTCATCACGGATACCGCTTCGTGAAAAGGACGCCGCAAGCGGAATAGTACCA
>JAFLUJ010000206.1 GCA_022511485.1 Oscillospiraceae bacterium
TTACAAAATACTTTGTATCAACAAGCAGCTCGGCAGGAACTACAGGCTTGATGACCTTTTCCACAATATCCTCTCTGATCTTGTCCAGCGAGACCTCCGCTGCGTGCTGTGTGGAGACAACGATCGTGTCCACTCTCACTGGTTTGCCGTCCTCATATTCAACAGTTACCTGAGTTTTTCCGTCAGGACGGAGATATGGAAGCACCCCGGTCTTTCTTACATCGGTAAGCTTCTTAGCCAGCTTGTGTGCAAGTGAGATCGGCAGAGGCATAAGCTCGGCTGTTTCGTTGCAGGCATATCCGAACATCATACCCTGATCTCCTGCGCCGGTGGTGCTGTCGTCCTCGCCGTTTTTGTGCTCCAGAGCGTCGTCGACACCCATTGCAATGTCTGCGGACTGCTCGTCAATGGACTGGATAACTGCGCAGGTATGACCGTCAAAGCCATACTTTGCTCTGTCGTATCCGATATCGATAACGACCTGACGCACGATCTTTGGAATATCCACATAGCATTTTGTGGATATTTCTCCCATACACATAACAACACCGGTAGTTGTAACTGTTTCGCACGCAACACGACCCATAGGATCCTGTTCAAGTATAGCGTCCAGAACGGCATCGGAGATCTGATCGCAGATCTTATCGGGATGTCCCTCAGTTACAGATTCAGAAGTAAACAGCATTTTTGACATAATTTTATCATTCCTTTTCTTTAAAAAATGAGAACAGCGCCGGAAAATATTCCAAGCGCTGCGAAATTTTTAATAAAATTCCTCATCTCTCGGATCAATCCGCAGGATTTAGCACCTTTTCTTACAAGCCAAAGCTTGCAGTCAGGTTGCCGGGCTTCACAGGACCAGTTCCTCCGCCGCTCTTGATAAGGTTATTTAATTACTTTTTTATTATATCACTCCATGCAGGTTTTGTCAATATCTTTTTCAATTATTTTTTAGCAAGTTTAAAACATAAAATACATCACATAAATCTAATAATATTTTTTCAAGTGGTTGACAATAAAGTAAAAATCTGATATAATATATCCAATGAGGGATTGTTTGTACAGCACAGGGATGTCGAAGCACGCCAATGCGTTTGACAAACCGGTCTGCGTATGCGCCAACATACATATATCCGGTTTTCCCTGAGATAATGTTCCGCCTTTTCGTATATTGCACACGATAAAGTCAATATTCAGGAAAGGAATAATTATTATGAACATTAATTCAGTATTAAACAGCACACACCAAATATCTCTTCACAAAAATGGGGAGGTGACATTATGAGCAGCATCGGAAATTACCTTCCCCAGCAGTATCTGTACCATTTGGGACAGGACGGTTCTGTAACAGGAAAAACGAAGATCCGGTCAAGGGGACCCGAGGATATGCCGTTTCTGAATCTGGTGGAAATCATTCGTGAGCAGGAAGCCGCGGCGGCAGCAAACCCAATCTCATATGATGATTTGGCAATAGCGAGGATCGGACCTTCATATGTAGAAAAATGGTACAATTTTGAACCAACGGGAGATGAAGAAATAGACAGGATTATCCAGCTGGGTTATGAGTACCGCAAATCATGCTTTGACCTGACAAACCGCAAGGATTACGAAGCAATGACTGCTGCCGAGGATTTCACCGGCATGACTGACGCTGAAATATACAAAGCAATTTATGAAAAATATCAGCATTGCTACGGTGAAAATTTTTATGAGGCGAATGCAATAGAATATCTCAACATGAATATTGAGCATAAATACGGGGATATTCTCAGGAAGTTTGACGATGAGCTTTCGGAGGTTTTTGGCGACGCTTACAGCAGCAGAGTTATGAAAGCCCGTCGGGAGGCTCTTTACGGAAATATGAGAGACGATGATGTACGCAGCGCGATCATGGAGAAATACATGGAGGACGGCAATATCACGCTCCGTAATCTGTTCAAGGCTTTGAATGAAATGGACGCCTGCGGTGTGGGCGGTGAAATGATGCGCGGTCTTAATCGTCCGACTAATTTCGGGGACGGCGTAGATTCCATATTTGACAGCCTGTCACAGACCGAAAGTATCTGGGCAAGAGAGCGGAATATGGACAAGCCTGTAACGCCCAAGCTTTTCCAGCAGCTGCAAAAATTCTGTGAAAGTCATGTTAATTTCTGCTGTGGAAATCCACAGAAAGTGGCAGCAATAAATCAGATCATAGAAATGTGCAGCGGAGGATACAGCTCATCAGGCGGTTTTGTTTCAAAGGCAGCCGTTGACGAATTCTTCAGCAAAATGGGATACACAAGAACCGGCTTTCTGTACAGATAATTTGCAAAATATATAATAACCATCAAGGACAGTTACTTTCATGTGACTGTCCTTGATTTTGTCAAAGACGATCCCGAACAAAGATCATGTGCAGGATCGTCCTCAAAATATTTAATTCTGATCGGTATTATCCCTAAACTGAATAAACCCTCCTGGCAATATCCACTGTTTCCTTGGCGTCCTTTGCGTAGAAGTCCGCGCCGATCTTCTCGGCGTACTCCGGAGTGAGGACTGCTCCTCCTACGACGATCTTACACTCCACCTTGTTATCGTGGAGCATCCTGACGGTCTCCTCCATTGCTCCAAGAGTGGTTGTCATAAGAGCGGAAAGTCCCACCAGCTTTACCTTATGCTTGACCGCTGCCTCGACCACAGCCTCGCAGGGAACGTCCTTTCCAAGGTCGATGACCTCAAACCCGTAGTTTTCCAGCAGGACCTTTACAATATTCTTGCCGATATCGTGGATATCTCCCTTGACCGTTGCAAGTATCACCTTGCCCTTGCTGACCGTCCAGCCGCTGCTCTGCATATGCTTTCTGATGACCTCAAAGGATGACTGGGACGCTCCCGCCGCCATAATAAGCTGGGGCAGGAAAATCTTCCCCTTTTCAAATTCAGCCCCCGCCTTGTCAAGAGCGGGAATGATTATATTGTCAACTATCTCCATGCTTCCGGTGGTTTTAAGAAGCTCCTCTGTCA
>JAFLUJ010000207.1 GCA_022511485.1 Oscillospiraceae bacterium
GCCCCTCGACCCCGCGAGCTGGGCTCAGCTCGACCAGCTATGCAATTTTGCGCACAGCGCAAAATTGAAAAACTTCTCCGCTAAATTATGATTTATCTAACGGCGGAGCAGAAAAAATTACAGGTGCTTTTCCGTTTTCCCTTATAAACGACAAAGGCTGCATGGACATAACCACGCAGCCTGTTTTGATATTTTCAATTAAGTGCTTGCCTGTACAGATGGCTTTTTAATTATGTTTAAAATACGCACGATAACTGTACTGAGGAAAAGATTTGTTACAAGTTCTACTAAGAAATTTACTCCTACAAGACCAAGGATCATGTAGACCAAAACGCTTGAATATTTCTCCGGATCGACCCAGCTGCTGACAGTGTTATAGAAAAATACCAGACAGCCAAGAAGAAATACTCCTGTGTTTACTACGGGACAAACTATAGCAGCAGCCATAACAGCTAAATACGTGTTTTTCTTTTCCAGTACCTTATAGACAGCTGCTGCTGCCGCTCCTGCCAGAGCTCCTTTAAGTATGCATACGACAATAGTTGCCGGGATACTTACTTCAAGAAATGCAGTGGCATTTGTGAGCAGAACGACTATTCCGAAAACTGTTCCCAGCCATGCTCCTGCCTTCCAGTCGTACATTGCCGCTCCGATAATTATCGGGGAAAGTGCAAGGGTGATGCTGAACGGTCCGAATGCAATTACAGAAGCCATCCATTGAAGCACTGCTACGATTGCGGTGAGTATGCCCATGAATGCGAGCATACGGGTTTTTTCACTTGTGTTTGACATAAAAATTCCTCCTACTGCTGTTCCTTTGGATACAGCGTATTTTGTGAAATGTCAATATTATTTATACAGTAATACAGCTGACGCTTTTTCGTGCGGCTTGCCTTTACGCCTGGATATTTTTCTTATAAAGGGTGTAAAGACCGTCTATAAGCAGGGTTTCATCCAGAATGAATTTCTCCCGGCAATGGGGAACTATTGATGACGCAAGACCTCCTGTCGCAATGACGATAGCGTCCTCTCCGATGACCTCCCGATACCTTATAGCCATTCCGTCCATCATGCTTGCTGTTCCGATGATGCTTCCGGATTTCATGCTGTCCACAGTATTTGTTCCGATGAGAACGTTTCCTGTAAGCTCCGTGTTTATATCGGGAAGCGCGGCTGCGGTAGCGGACAGGGCTTTAAGGGAGACCTTGACACCGGGGATTATAGAGCCTCCGAGGAAAACTCTGTCCCGGCTTATAGCGGAAATCGTTGTAGCCGTTCCAAGGTCAAAAATTATGCAGGGAGGAGCGTATTTTTCCATAGCTCCTACAGCTCCGCATACAAGATCAGCTCCGAGAACAGCGGGGTCGTCTATTTTGATATTGACGCCTGTTTTTATTCCCGGTCCTACTGTTATCACCTTGTTTACGGAAAGTGCCTTCAGCGCATCGCCGAACGCAGGAGTGAGGGGCGTTACCACGCTCGAAATGATAGCTCCGTCAATATCCGAGGACTTATATCCATGCAGTGCAAGTATCTCACTGAATTTTACTGCATACTCATCCGAAGTAAGGGCGGTTTGAGTTGCTACACGTGAGAGAAACAGCAGCTTATCATCTTCAAAGCAGCCAAGCACGATATTGGTATTTCCCGCATCAACGGTAAGGATCATTTTAATCACTCCATTGCAGTATATACTGACATTCCATATACTAATTATACACAGTCCGAACGGATTTGTCAAGTAAAAGAGAAGCATATTGTCCTATAAATAAAGGGAAATTTACATATTTGAAATCAGATCAGATATTGCTTCCTTTTCAAAGCCATCAAATAAGTATTTTTTCATGTCCTCTTTCCCTGAATATATATTTTTAAATGTATCTGTCCCATATCTTTTTAAAAGGTACAGAATATAACATCCCGAATAAGTATATCCGTTATTTTTATAGAAATATTCTTCATCCAGCAGATCAATATATTTGGGATAATTATTTATATCCAGACAAGGTATATATATCTGTTCAGCAAAAGCAACGGCGATCCCCTCAGAAATACATATAGAGACCTTATCCGGAGCAGCCAGAGCATCAAATGCTATATGTATAATTTCGTGTCGTATAACCTTTATCATGTATTCAAAGCTTCTGTCTTTTACGGTACGCGGTGAAAGAATACAGATACGATTGTTTATATAATCGGTGTTTCCGACCATCCAATCCTGATAATCTTCGTCTTTTACCATTGCATAGGATTTATAGCTTTCTACATCCGGACAAAGATAAAGATCAAACATCACAGGAGTTTTTTCTAATTCAAAAACATTTATTACTCTTTCGTACATTCCATCAACTTCTGTAATTATCTGGTCTATTATATTTATATCAGTATCTGAATAGAAAAAATTAAAATATTTGGTGCTTTTATTTTTCATTTGATTCTCCCCAGTTATTCTTCATCGTCTTCCTCATCTTCTTTAACAAAGAACAAACCAATAATGCTGACAATGACACCTATAATAAATAATGCCAAAGTTAAACCTTGTGGTCCGCCACCACGGTTAAGAATACAAACACCCATAAAAAACAGACTGGACAGAATAATTATGATTCCCGTCAATACCACTTTTAAAGCATTACTCATTTAATGTTCCTCCTGAAATTTATACTCCCGAATACTTATTAAACTTGTATTCCTGAGTTTTTATGTCAAAGGTTTCGGTATGTGGCGTACCATCTTTATATACCCATCGCTCGATATAAACCGGCTTTACAGTAAATAATCTTTCGTTCTTCAATGATGTATAAGCATCATAAGAACCTTTGAAACATTCCTGAAATATGTTACAGAAGGAAGTGGATTGCAAGGGATGTCCGATCTCTTCACATATTCCTTCTATTTGAATGTTGTCAATACATAATGCTACATTATGATTACTTACGATCTGGCGATATTTATTAAGTGTCATATCGGTCTGGAAATAAAATATTCCGTCTATCTGAACAACA
>JAFLUJ010000169.1 GCA_022511485.1 Oscillospiraceae bacterium
GATCAATTGGGATGTTTGGATTGAGAAGATCCATGTTTGCTTCCCAGAGGGAATCAAGAGTTCCAACGTCCTTCCAGTAACCATCAAATGGATATGCAACCATAACTTCTTTATTTGCAAGCATATCAGGAATGATATTCTTACCGAAGTCCTTTGAAGCGGTCTCATCGTTTTCATTGTCGATGAGATACTGTCTGAGCTTCTTCCATGTAAAGATGTATATACCCATTGAAGCCAGTGTGGATTTAGGCTCCTTAGGCTTTTCCTCGAACTCGGTAATGAAGCCGTTTTCATCGGCGGTCATGATACCGAAGCGGGAAGCTTCCTCAAGGGAAACGTCAAGAACTGCGATAGTAGCGTCCGCGTTCTTTTTCTTATGGAATTCCAGCATTGCATTGTAGTCCATCTTATAAATATGGTCTCCTGAAAGAATGATAACATACTCCGGATCATAACGGTCAACAAAAGCGATATTCTGGTAAATAGCATTTGCTGTACCCTTGTACCATTCAGCGCCGAGAGCTGTCTGATAAGGAGGGAGACAATGCGCGCCGCCGTTGAGCTTGTCAAGATCCCATGGCTGACCTGTGCCTATATAATCGTGCAGAACCAACGGCTGATACTGGGTAAGAACGCCGACGGTGTCTATGCCCGAGTTTACGCAGTTTGAGAGAGGGAAGTCAATGATCCTGTACTTGCCGCCGTAAGGAACAGCCGGCTTAGCCATGTCATGGGTCAGAGCATACAGACGGCTTCCCTGTCCGCCTGCAAGCAGCATTGCAACGCATTCTTTTTTTGTTTTATACATTCTGAATATCCTCCTAAAATTACGGGATCACTTGCCCTTAGTTTTCTTTCCGCCTGCTGTGGACGTCCTTCCGCCGGATGCAGTTTTCTTTGCACCGGACGCGGGTTTCTTTCCTGCTGCGGACTTTGAAGTTCTTTTGGTATTCGCCTCCTTCTTTGCATCTGCGGCAGCAGCTGCCGGCTCTGATTTTTCTTTCGGAGCACGTTTTTTCTTCGGAGTACACTTGAAATACAAAGCGCTCATCGGCGGAATATCCAAAGTGATGGACTGCTCATATCCGTGCATTGCGTAGTCCTCTGACTTGAGCTTTCCGTTCTGGATAAGACCGCTTCCTCCGTATTTCAGGTCGTCTGTAGAAAGAACCTGTTCGTATACGCCCTCATACGGGACGCCTATTCTGTAATTATCTCTTGCAACAGGAACGAAGTTGCACACAACGATTATTTCATTTCCATTGCTGTCAATTCTTCTGAAAGAAATAATGCTCTGCATATAGTCGTCGTGACATATCCAGGAGAAGCCCTCCCAGGATTCGTCCTGCTCCCACAAAGGAGAGTTGGAGAGATAGAATTTATTAAGGTCTCGTGTGTAATCCTGTGTTTTTCTGTGAGTTTCATAATCCAGCAGCAGCCAGTCAAGACCCTGCTTGTAGTTCCATTCAATTACCTGACCGAACTCAGTGCCCATAAAGTTGAGCTTCTTGCCAGGGTGAGCCATCATATAAGCTAAGAAAGCGCGGAGGGAAGCAAATTTCTCCTCCATGGAACGTCCGCTCATTTTATTGAACAGGGACGCCTTTCCATGAACCACCTCGTCATGTGAGATAGGCAGGATAAAGTTTTCACTGAAGCTGTAGAAGAAGGAGAAGGTCAGCTTTCCATGGTTGTTTGCACGGAAGATAGGATCCATTTTCATGTAATCCATCATATCGTTCATCCAGCCCATGTTCCACTTGAAGTTGAATCCCAGACCTCCCACATCGGCAGGCTTTGTTACCATAGGCCATGCAGTGGATTCCTCAGCGATCATGAGTATGTTTCCGCATCTTCCGAAAACAGCAGTATTGAGCTTTCTCAGAAAATCAATAGCCTCGTAGTTTTCGTTTCCGCCGTCTCTGTTGGGACGCCACTCTCTCCGGTCGTAGTCAAGGTAGAGCATAGAAGCAACAGCGTCCACCCTGAGACCGTCAACATGGAATTTCTCTATCCAGTATATAGCGTTTGAAATAAGGAAGGACTGTACCTCCGGTCTGCCGAAGTCAAATACTCTTGTACCCCATGCAGCGTGTTCCTTTTTGAGAGGATCGGTGTACTCATAGCAGCAGCCTCCGTCGAACTCGAACAGTCCTGCCTGATCCTTGGGGAAATGTGCAGGTACCCAGTCAAGGATAACGCCGATGCCCGCCTGATGGAACATATCTATCATTTTCATCAGATCCTCCGGAGTTCCGTAACGGGAAGTAGGAGCATAATATCCGATTATCTGGTATCCCCATGAACCGTCAAAGGGATACTCCGCCAGGGGCATAAGCTCAAGGTGGGTATATCCCATATCCTGAAGATAGGGGATCATTTCCTCAGCAAACTTTACATAGTTGAAAGGCTCGCCGTTTTCGTATGTTCTCCATGAGCCGAGATGAGCCTCGTAAATATTCATAGGGCTCTTGTAGATATTCTTGGAATCTCTTTCCTTATACCATTTTGCGTCATTCCACTTGTATTCGTTTATATCAAAATATTTGGTAGCAGTATTAGGTCTTGTTTCCATATGTGTGCCGTACGGATCAGCCTTCATAACAACGCTTCTGTAGCTGGTCTCCACGCTGTACTTATAAGTAAAATACCGCTCAATACCAGGAAGAAAAATTTCCCAGATAGTTTCGTCCGCAAGCTGCTCCATAGGATTTTTGTCACGATCCCAGTTATTGAAGTCGCCAACGATAGAAACGGATTTCGCATGGGGTGCCCATACGCGGAAAAATACACCCTCTTTTCCATCCTTTACTCCCTTATGAGCGCCGAAGAACTCATAGGCAGCGTAGTTTGTTCCCTCATGAAAAATATGGAGGGGAAACTCATAATTTTGCGGAAATTTTTTTCCATTGTTCGCCATATAGAAAAACTCCTTAAACAAAGATACTTCTTAATACTATTTCCTCAACCCAATATATATGGACAAAGTCCATATATATTGGGTTACACCGCAAAGCGGTGGGCGACGCAGCCGCCGAGGAAGCCGTTCAATACTAATTTAGTCAAAACCACAGGTTTTGACTGCCGCCTTTTCAGGCGGCTCAAACAATAGACTTTGTCTATTGTTTGATTAAATTTAGTATTATAATCATATTTTAACAGATTATGTATATCAATGCAAGTCTTTTTAGCAAATTTCTATAATGTTCACGTAAACATTATATTATTTTTGTTTATTATACACAAATAATTGGCACAATAAATCCCTTAAAAAGGGAATAACAAGCACCCAGAGCCAAAATTGTAAGTATCTGTAATCAAATGTGCAATATCCACATTCATCATTTGACTGAAAGTGTTAAATTTTGTGAATTTTAACAACATATGCTGTTTTGTCGTCCTGCTTGTACAGGCTGGTTTCTTTTTCCTTTTCTGCTGCCGCGATCACTCTTTCAGCACAATCCTGTGCAGTAACGCCCATGCTTAGCATAAGCTCACGAACTCTGGGGAAAATATCCTCACAGATACCGTCGGTTATCATAACTACCTCGTCTCCATCGGAAAGTCTTGCGCCGAAACGGCTTATCTCCACGGAGCTTATGATACCGACAGGAGTGGAACGGCTTTCGATAGTTTTTACAGTCCCGCCTGTTTTTATAAAGGTCTGAGCAGCTCCCAGCTTTAGAATTTCCGCCTTGCCGGTAAAAAGATTTATCGTCATGAGATCCACGGTGGAGAAGCACTCTTCGGCTGATTTTGTCATAAGCATGAGGTTTATCATGCGCACAGCGGTTTCTGTACCAAGACCTGCGCGCATCATTTTCATCATAAGGGATACTGTCATACAGCTCTCCACAGCCGCTCTCGCTCCGCTGCCCATACCGTCGGAAAGAAGTATGCCCACATTTCCGAAGCCGTCCCGGAACACCGTTCCATAGTCCCCGCTGGTGCCATCTCTGCCGCTTACACTTGCCTGTCCTATTTCCGCGCTGAAAACAGGCAGCTCATGGAAGCAAAGATGCCTTGTATTTCCGGAGGAAAAAACCTCCGGCATATCAAGGTCACGCTCCGTCACCGAGGAAAGCTTTTCCGTAAGCTTTTTGTTTGTTATATTTAAATTGCCCTCGTAAAAGCATTCTATGTACAGCCTGCCGGCGACGTCAAAAAATACCGCTGCTGACGGACATCCTGCACCTGTTTCGGAAAGAATTTCACATACCCGCAGTGAAAGCTCCTGATCGCAGACCGGGAAAAGCTCGGTATCCCTGCTAAGAGATCCCAGCATTTTTTCCATTCCGATAAGCTGCTCAGAAGCTGCCTCACGCATATATAGCGCTGCTTCGCTCATGCGCTTTTCCGACTGCGACTTGCGAAAGGCGGCGTTAAAGGCTTCAGCCAGTGCGTTTTTATTCGGGCAGCATTCAAGTGCCTCATGCAGCTCCTTTTCAGAAATGACACCCTTTTTTTCAAGAATATCCTCTGCGGGACGGAAATAATTTCCGATGCGGTATTCGTCATTTTCGCCGCAAAACGCACTGCTCCTGCATATCTGGCATACCTTACTGCAAACCTCCGAGGAAATGTCATGTTCCTTATCACCCCTGTTAAGCAATGACCATGCTTTTTCAAAATTTTCACGAACATCGGAAACCATTTCCGCGGCAAATTTCATACGGCTTCCCTGAATACCCACCGCAGCCGAATTTTTTACAGCCGGCTTCAATGACGGCTTCCTGTATATCCTGTCAGGAAGGAAACAGAATACTCCCGCAGAAATAAGCATATCCCAGAGCAGATTTACCGAATCTCTGGGCATACCGTAGATAAGCGCTCCCGCAAGACCCAGTCCCACAAAAGCCGCCGCGGAAGCGTGTCTGCCTGTTTTTCTCGGAACTCCCGCCGCAAGTCCGGCACACACAAGTATAGGAGATGATGAGATCAATCCGACAGAAGCAGTTCCCGCTGCAAATGCGGTAAGAGCAGCCGCTGCTCCCCCTGCTCCGCAGCCAAACCTGTAGGCGGCAGCTATCGTGAAAAAAGCTCCTGCCGCACGTCCGGCATTTACCGCTCCAAAGCTTATCCCGCAAAGCATACAAATAAGCAGAGCATATGTAAACGCGGCAGAGACGCGGTTTTCCTCTGTAAGACAGAAGCCTCCCTGCTCTGTCCGGGATAAAGCTTTTTCCACAAAAAATGCGGATATTCCCGCCAGTATGCCCCGAAACGCCAGAGCAAGAAGCAGAGCAGCCGTTGCCTTATATGCAAACGCAGCTATCCCTCCGCATATAAAATATGCAAGACCCGCAAGCAGTCCGGAAACAGCAGGTGAAAGCCGTCTGCCAAACACCGATACGATCAGAGCCTTTGAAAGGATCACAGCGGGCATAGCGATCATTTCCGTTATGTACATTCCAACTGCTCCGTTAAGCAGAACGTATATCATTGTACCTCCGAAAGCGGCAAAGCCGTTTAATGGAGAAAGCACTGCGGCGGCGGCGCACAGCGGAGCGCCTCCGCCAAGATCTGTACATACAGCAAGGAATCCGAAGAAAGCCGACAAGAAAAATCCGGCAGCTCCGGAAAGAGTTTTCTCCTCAATATTTTCAGCAGCGACAGATATGGTTTTGTTTTTTTCCTTTACTTTCATAGTCCTGATCCATGCTCCGGCGGGAGCAGCTCTCCTTTCGCAATATACTTTGTGATTAGGTAATTATATCACAGGGATGCGAAGAAATTTGTCGTAAGCGGCAAGAGAGAACATAACTGCGCGGTGATGAGATAAATCATAATTTAGTTTAGTATTAAAAAAATTAGTTCAAAACATTTTGTTTTATACAATTATTTTAATATTTCCAGTAGTATTATTAACAATTAAAGTGTACAATATTAGTATAGTTAATTCTGAAAGGAGCGATGCCCATGAAGAAAACCTTCAAAATTTCCGGAATGACCTGCGCCGCCTGCGCGGCAAGAATAGAACGATTTGTAAAAAAGGTGGAGGGAGTTTCCGACGCAAGCGTAAACTTTGCCGCCGAATCCCTGACCGTCAATTATGAAAGCGTCGGCATAAAAGCCATCGAAGCAGCAGTGATAAAGGCGGGATACGCCTTTGCAGATAAAAATGCCAAGCCCAAAATGCCCCACGACAAGGTCATGCTTATCCGCCTGATACTGTCCCTGATCTTTGCTGTCCCCCTGCTTACAATAAGCATGGGACATATGGTAGGAATGCCTCTGCCTCACGCTATCACACCACATCACAATCCTATGGGATTTGCAGCAGTACAGCTTGCTCTGACTATCCCAGTCATAGCTATAGGCTGGAAATTTTTCTGGGACGGCTTCCGGAATCTTTTCAGGCTCTCCCCTAATATGGACAGCCTTATCGCCTTGGGTTCAACCGCCGCTCTGGTGTACGGATTCTACGCTATGTACAAGATCGGACAGGGCGAGACCGAATATGCAATGCATCTTTATTTTGAATCCTGCGCTACTATTTTAACTCTTATAACATTGGGAAAATACCTTGAAGCCCGCTCGAAGGGCAAGACCGATGAATCCGTCAAAAAGCTTATGGATCTTGCTCCGAAGACCGCCTTTGTAATGCGGGGAGACAAGGAGCTTGAAGTTGCACTGAGCCAGGTAAAAGTCGGGGACATCGTAGTCTCACGCTCCGGCGAAAGCCTTGCTGTGGACGGCGAGGTCATCGAGGGAACTGCCGTTGTGGACGAGTCCATGCTGACCGGAGAAAGCGTTCCCATTGAAAAGAAGCCGGGAGACAAGGTAACCGGCGCAACTATAAACAAAAACGGATTTATAAAATACCGCTCCGAAAAAGTCGGGGAGGATACCGCTCTTTCAAGGATAATAAAATTCGTTGAGGAAGCTCAGGGCACGAAAGCTCCCATAGCAAGACTTGCGGATACCATCTCAGCATATTTTGTCCCCGCTGTACTCGCCCTTGCATTGATAGCCTCCATAGGATGGCTCATAGCCGGAGAAGAGGCCGAGTTCTGCGTAACTATTTTAATAAGCGTCCTTGTTATTGCCTGTCCCTGTGCATTGGGACTTGCAACACCAACAGCCATCATGGTTGGAACGGGCAAGGGTGCGGAAAACGGAATCCTGATAAAAGGCGGAGAACCGCTTGAACAGGCTTGTAAAATTACTACTGTGGTTTTCGATAAGACAGGTACTCTTACCGAGGGAAAACCCTCCGTTACCGATATTTTTCCCTATAATATAAGCGAGGATGAGCTTATCCGTCTTGCAGCTTCCGGAGAAGCAGCTTCCGGTCATCCACTCAGTGAAGCCATAGTAAACTGTGCTGAACAAAAGGGTATCGCTCTTTCGGATACGGAGGACTACACCAATATTGACGGACGTGGAATTTCCGTAACTGTGGACGGCAAGGGTCTGCTTGTGGGAAATATCCGTCTTATGAATGATAAGGAAATAGACGTTCCGGAAGAATTTGTCCAGAAAGCCGAGCACTGCGCCGACATGGGAAGAACTCCTATGTACGCCGCTTACGACGGAAAATTCATCGGGATAATCTCCGCCGCTGATACTATAAAAAAGGAAAGCCTTGAAGCCATTGCAGAGCTTCATAAAATGGGGATAAAAACTCTCATGCTTACGGGAGACAACACCCGCACAGCCCGTGCCGTAGCCGGGGAACTTGGTATAGACAGCTTTGTAGCGGAAGTCCTTCCGGAGGAGAAAGCAGAGCACATCAAAAAGCTCCAGCAGGAGGGAGAGATCACCGCAATGGCAGGAGACGGCATAAACGATGCAGTAGCTCTTACACAGGCGGACGTAGGAATCGCCGTAGGTCAGGGAACGGACGTTGCCATTGAGTGCGCCGACATAGTTCTTATAAAGGACGATCTGCGGGACGTATGCAAAGCCATAAGACTTTCAAAAGCAACTATCCGGAACATCAGACAGAATCTGTTCTGGGCGTTCGGATATAATACACTTGGTATCCCGATAGCAATGGGACTGCTCCACATTTTCGGAGGTCCGCTTCTGAATCCCATGATAGCTGCCGCTGCAATGAGCTTAAGCTCCGTATCGGTTGTCTCAAACGCATTAAGATTAAAAACAATTAAATTTTAGGCGGTACAAAAAACAGTCGGTATTGCTGTAATGCTAATTTCTGATTTATTAATGGACAAAGTCCATCAATTTATTAAAATTAAAATAGTATAGGAAAGGATTGATCTGCAATGAAAAAAATCACAATCGAGGGTATGTCCTGCGAGCACTGCGTTGCTCATGTCAAGGAGGCTCTTGAAGGACTGGGAGCAACAAACGTAAATGTCTCTCTTGAGGGCGGCTGCGCAGAGTGCGAAACAGACAAGCCGGACGCCGACATCAAGGCTGCCATCGAGGACGAGGGCTACGATGTAATTAAGATCGAGGGCTAAACGAAAAACTGCTGCACGGTTTTTATCCAGTGCAGCAGTTATTTTATTGTCTTACAAAGTGTATTACCTTAGAAGAGAAGTCTCCGTGAATGTCAATGAAGATACCTGCGTTCATAAGAGCCGAACCGGTGTGGACTTCCCCGGTTGTCATGTTCTTGTATTTTGCATCCGGGTCGAGACCTTTCAGATTAATTCTCCTGTTGCGATAATTGGGACGTCCCAGAACCTGAACAAAGGTGAACACAGCCTCGGATTTATCCTTTGCAACGAACATCCATGCATCCCACATATTGTCCTCGAAAACGTTTCCTATACGGTACTGGTCGCCTGTTCTTACAATGGGATTGTATTTGTTGAACTCCGCTATCTGACCGGGAATAGCGTCCCTGTCCTCCTGAGGTATCCTTGTAACATCAAGCTCGTAACCGAATGTTCCCACCATCGCAACATTGCCTCTTGTGGCAAAGGGTGTGGAACGTCCCACTGTATGGTTGGGACAGTCGGAAACGTGTGCTCCCATTGCAGATGCCGGATAACATATGGACGTTCCGTGCTGTATCTTCAGACGTTCGATAGCGTCCGTATCATCGGAGCACCAGATCTGAGGAGAATAGTAAAGCATACCGGGATCAAATCTTGCGCCGCCTCCGGAGCAGTTTTCCAAAAGGATATGAGGGTAATCCGTTGTGAGACGGTTCATTACATCATAAACGCCAAGCACGTATCTGTGCCACAGCTCACGCTGTCTGTTTTTCGGCAGTGATGCAGAACCTACCTCTGTAAGCTGACGGTTCATATCCCATTTGATATACTCGATATTTGCACTGTCAAGGACATTTTTCATAAGTCCATAAATATAGTCACGAACCTCCTTGTTGGAGTAGTCAAGAACATATTGTTCACGGGACATTGTAAGCTCACGTCCCCGGATCTGTATAGCCCAGTCTGGGTGAGCCTTATAAAGATCACTGTCGGGAGAGATCATTTCCGGCTCGAACCAGATTCCGAATTTCATTCCCAGCTTGTTGACCTCATCAACGAGATATTTCAGACCTCCCTTGATCTTTTTCTCATATACATACCAGTCTCCGAGAGAGCTGTTATCCGCGTCTCTGTGACCGAACCAGCCGTCGTCCATAACAAGCATTTCTATTCCAAGCTTGGAAGCTTCCTTTGCAATGTCGATAAGCTTGTCAGTGTCAAAATTAAAATATGTGGCCTCCCAGTTGTTGATGAGTATGGGACGTCTCTTGTCCTTGTACTCGCCTCTGATAAGATGCTGACGGTACAGGTCGTGGAAAGTCCTTGACATTGCACCGATACCTTCACAGGAATAAACCATGACCACTTCGGGAGCAACAAATTCCTCACCGGATTCAAGAAGCCAGTTAAAGTCGAAATGATTTATACCCATTACCGCACGGGTGTATTTATGCTGAGTTACCTCCGCCTGAGCAAAGAAGTTTCCGCTGTAAACGAAATTGAATCCGTAAGCCTCGCCAACGTCCTCGTTTGCATTGTGGGACACAAGCGCCATAAAGGGATTGTTCTGGTGTGAGGATTCTCCCTTTACAGAATCCACACCCTGTTTTCCATGATGAAGCTTTGAACGTTCGATTACCCGCTCTCTTGCCCAGCTTCCGTTGAGAGTGATAAGATCGTATTGGTCGTTATCGAAGTCCACACAGGCAGAAAGAACTCTCTTGACGTTGAGTGGAGCTTTTCCTGTATTTTTAAGACGTACGCTTCTGGTGATAACGTCCAGATCGTTGAAGGCGGTGTAGACCAGAACAGCTTCAAGACCGGTGTGCTTGTCGATGCAGGTTATCTCCAGAGTTTCAGCCTCGCTGTCCTTTGCGAAAGTGGCAGGCATACCATCAAGAGCCGGCTTTCCGCCGTACACCTTGTGGGAAACATAACGCAGATCGCAGGTGGTCATTCCGTCATCGTCCATTACCATGAGACATGGCTCACGATAGTCTCCTGTACCGTGACAGGGATACTCAAAAGCAGTGGCGTCCATGAAGGTTCCCTTGTCCCGCATATTGGTTTTAAGCACCCAGGGATTTTCTTCGAGACGGAGCAGATATGTAAGATCCTCGTCCCCGATCTTCTTTCCGAAATATCCGTGGATAAGATAGCCGTCGTCTGTTGCTCCGAACACATAGCTTGTGTTTTTCGCGTCCAGCTTGAACATGGTAAGGTCTACGTCATAGGTAACGTGGTCGTTTACCTGCCATGCCCATCTGCGATACTTTTTGTGATACTCCTGAATTTTAATACTCATTGTATAATCAATCCTTTCCATTATAATTACATCATGTAATAACCTAAATTCACTCTATATAAATTCGACCATAAATGTCAATATTATTGTTTACACACATAGGTTACAAAAGATCCAAGGATCTGACCGTCTGACTCCTTTGCAGGAGATATACCAAATCCGTTTTTAAACCACAATCGGTGAGATGCAATATTATTGATCTCACAATAGGCACGTACTTGATATGTATTTTTCTCTTCTTCCATCTCTATGATCTTCTGTACTAAACGTGAAGCGATACCTTTCCTATAATTGTTTTCATCAAGAATTTCTATAAGGTTTATAAATGCTTCATTCGCCGGAACGGAAGCCTCAATATCCCGATGAAAGACCACAGCAAAGCCAAGTATGCTCTCATCCTCCGCAATGATGAAATAACTTCTTCCATCAAAAAGGGAGGCAGCTTGCGGACGAATATTCAAGATGTATTCTTTGTCGGTTTCATTTCCCATTCTTAATTCCATAACTTCAAACCTTCTGTTTATATATTGATTTCCACTAAATTCAAGTTTGCAAATCAGGATTCAGCCATTCAAGTGCGCTAATAATACGGCTGCGGGATTCTTCTGTATTCCCCCACCAGCTCCATTCAGAATTTTTTATTCTGTTTAACACTGCCGGTTTAAAAACCTTTTGCAGACGAAAATTACAAACATATTTTCTTGCAATAACAATTTCAATGTAATCTTTGGAATGTCTCGGCAAACCAATAACAAGTACTTTTTCATGACCCATTCCGCCGTATATCAGATTTACGTATACCTTTGCATTGGGACGGAACTGTCTGTTTCCGAATCTGATTATATGTTCTTCTCCGTATTCGTGTTCTTCCACGATATTGCCCACAAGACACCATTCCCATTCCTGTCCGCAAATATTGTCAGCTGTTTCTGTATCCATATTATTTTTCACCTCCGAATCCATTAAACCACGCTCTGCTTTCAAAATTTTTTCTGGCTGTCTGATGTATTTCTTCGTCAGGCTTTCCGACTGGCAAAATACATACGACCTTGTATTCAGCAGGTATATTCATATGCTTAGCGATCTTTCCGGCTATATCGTCATCATCTGTAATATGACCTTCGTACCAGCAGCTCTCATATCCAAGCGCTTTGACCGCTAACAGCATATTTTCAATAGCCGCGCTGTAATCCTGGATATTAAAGCATTTGTCTCTGTATGCAAAGATTTTTTGTGTAAGCACCAGAATAAATACAGGTGCAGTTTCAGCGACCGGCGGTACGATCAGCGATTTTATTTTATCTAACAGCTTTATATCATCAACTGCAATAAAGGAAGTTGTCTGCTTATTACACCCGGAGGGTGCGAGTATTCCGGCTTCCATTATTTTTATCAGATCATCTCTCGGAACAGGAGTGCTTTTATATTTTCCACGATAACTGCTTCTATTTTTTATCGCATCCAATGTATCCATGATATTCTCCTTTAAATTACAATTCATATACTAATAGTTTTTTCTGACAATGTCCCGATTTTGCTCAATGACCTCTTTATAGTTCTCAAAAAATGGTTCAGTCAGTGCTTTATCAAGCTGTGCTTCGATCTTCCACAAAACATACTGCTCTGCAATATCTTCAAAATATTCTTCTTTCTCGCTTATCCTGTACAGCAGGTCAGAAAGAACAACAGCTTCTGCATGTGTCAGCTCGATATTCATCTCTTTTGTCACACTCCTAAATTACGTAGCTTTTTTCAGGCATAATTTCATTTCATAGTTTTCTAAAAAGCTTGTGTCTAAAAACATAATATCTTACTTTTCCGAATCCATACGCTCAATGAACTTCTTAAGCTTCTTATCAAAGGTGCATATCTCATGATCTTCTTCATAATGGTATGCAGCCAGCAGACAGTCCACAAAATCAAATGATGTATCTCTGTAAAACTGTATTCCATGCTTTAAAACCTCTGAATAATCAACTTTAACAGTCGGCAGGCTTAAAAATCGCAGTATGCATTACGCAGTCTGGATTCTGTCCTGCTTATATGTTTTTACCATTACATAAATAACTTCTGCTATAACCTCATGGAGAATAAAAACCTTTTCACTTTTCAAAACATTCTTGACTTTATCCGCCATTTCTTCATCATCTTGCAGAAAATATCGGACTATCATGTTTGTATCAAGCATCTTCATTGTTATAATCCTCCCAGAAACGCCGTTCTTCCTCAGCAGCAGCTTCCGCCCATGCATCTTTTTCAAACGGAACCAGCGCAGGATTTGCAGCGTCATGGAATATTCCGCAAAGTGCGTCTACCTCATCACTTATATTTGTTTCCGGCTTTTCGTCCGGAATCGTTCCGCCGAGAACTACAAACAATGCTTTCACCTATTCTTCGCTCATGCGGTCGATCATGCTGTGAACCATTTCTTTCGTACTCATAAAAACGCCTCCTAATAAGTATAATTACGCTAATTTGAACTTTTATATTAGTTAATTTCTGGAACAAACAGGCTCAGCCTTGTTTCACCGCTATAAGAAATTTTATCTTTTTCCCCTCCTCGGTGAACATTCTCTCATGCTCGGTAACAAGATTGTCCGGATAATCGCTTGCATGGAGGTCGCGGGTCAGATACTTTATCTCAAATCCGGATTCTGCAAAATAATCAAGAGACTCCTCAAAAAGCTCGTCGTCATCGGTCTTGAAATGTATCTCCCCACCGTCCTTTAAAAAGACCCGGTACTGTTTCAGCTGTCTGGTATGTGTAAGACGCCGCTTATTGTGCTTGTCCTTTGGCCAGGGATTGCAGAAATTGATGTACAGCCTGTCTATCCGGTCGTTTTCGTCAAAGGAGGTCAGTATCATTTCTATATTCTGGGAAACCAGCTTCAGATTGTCAACCTCTCTCCCCGCCTCCGAGAAAGCCTTCTCCACAGTGCGGCGGGCCACTCCCAGCATATCGCTTTTGATGTCCATGGCAAGCCAGTTTATGTCCGGATATTTTAACGCTGCCTGAGCGGCGAACCATCCCTTCCCGCAGCCAAGCTCAGCGTAAAGAGGCTTGTCGTTTTCAAAGACGGTATTCCATTTCCCCTTGTATTCAGCCGAGTGTTCAATATAGTAAGGACACACCGCCAGTTCCGGACGCGCCCATTTTTTTCTTCTTATTCTCATATATGATCCTTTCAGAGTGTTTCAGAATGTTTTTAATATCTCTCCAATATATATTGTAGCATATTGCAAAAAAAATTGCAAATTTTTTTATATGAATTATGGTGTTGATTTTAGCAATTAATTGTGATATAATTTAACTGTATCTATGAAAAATATATTAATGTCCTGTCAATGTCAAAAATTGTATTATCATGGAGTTTTATGCCAGGACTTGGAAAGGGAATGACAATGAGCTACAAACACGACTTTATAAAATTTATGGTGGACAGCGGCGTGCTGACCTTCGGAGAGTTCACACTTAAAAGCGGAAGACTGTCCCCCTATTTTATGAACTCCGGAAACTACAAAACAGGTGCACAGCTTGCCAAGCTGGGGGAGTTCTACGCAGAGTGTATCCACGCAAACGGAATCGAGTTTGAAACTCTTTTCGGACCTGCATATAAGGGTATCCCACTTGCAGTTTCCACAGCCGTAGCTCTCTATAATAAATTCGGAACGGACGTAAGCTACTGCTTCGACCGCAAGGAAGCCAAGGATCACGGCGAGGGCGGAGTTATCGTAGGAAAGCAGCTTACCGCCGGAGAAAAGGTGGTCATCATCGAGGACGTTATGACCTCCGGAAAAGCTCTCAGAGAGGTAATGCCCAAGCTTAAAGAGGCTGCCGATGTAACAGTGGCAGGTATGGTGATCCAGGTGGACAGAATGGAAAAGGGTCTGACCAGCGACAAGTCCGCAGTGCGTGAAGTCAGTGAGGAATTTGGTATCAGCATATACCCCATCGTAACTATGGATGACATCATCGAAGCCATCCGGGAGGACGTTATCCCCGGCAAGGAATATCTTGACAAGATGCTTGAATATCGTAAGGTATACGGTGTCTGATCCGGAAAGCTTAATGCTTTCCCCTAACGTGTCTTTTTTCGCCGTCCGTCACCAGCGGCAGACGGGTGCAGGGCGATAAAAATTTACAGCCGCTGAGAAACGGAGCAAAAAATGAGTGTTGTTTTCGATTTGACAGTCACAGGTTCAGAAATACTGGACGCAGTGGTGTTTATGGAGAAATCTCCTGCCTATGCCGCTTTCAAGGAGGAGATTGAGAAGATCCTCGCCGACTTCAACAAAAACGCTAAATTCGGTAAGGAGGTTGAGATCGACGTAAAGGCTCTTGTTGAGTCCTCCCAGAATGAGATCAAAAATATGCAGAGAGCATTCCTTATCTGGACGTTCCATGAGGATGTTGCCTCCGGCTCAAAAACGCCGAAATACAACAGCTTCCTTAAGCTCTTTTTCAAAGGACAGGAAAAACAGCTGACCGCTCTTAATTCCGGCAATAAGTCTATTGCTCCGGGTGACGTTTCAGGTCTGAAAGAAAAATTTATTGAAGAGGTAGGAAAAAATTCCGACCTGTTCAACAGCCTTAAGGAATTTTTCTCCGGATATGTTTACGGGTATTTCTTTAACTATCTCACCGAGCAGACCGTAATGAAGGATTATGCAGAGCTGCTTGTGTGCATGGGTATCATGTCGGGAAAAATAAGCGTAGGCGGTGCTGTACAGCAGAAGATACTGCTTAAAATGAGTGAGCTTCTCAATAACGACAGGTTCAAGTATATTTACGGTGAAATACCCATCGACGTTATGATGGAACAGGTCTACGACCGTTACAGCTTTACCGCTCTCACCAAGGATGAGGATACTGCTATACGTGAATCGCTCAAAAAACACGTTATAGAAGCATACCGCTACAACGAAACAGACGGTCTTGTTGCGGACGATGTTATGGCAGACGCCATGAGTAAGTTCAATACGGCATATATCAGCGCAGCGGATTTCTCAGAAGACCTGCACAAAAATACCTTTGACGGTGTACGTACCTTCCTTGACGGCGACAAGAACGATATAGGAGATTTCCCCCTTGACAGGATCGTTCGGATCGTATCCGAAAAGTGCTCTCAGAACAACGATGATTACTACCGTTCCGGCAGAGAGCCTGTTCTGGAGGTTGGTCTCAGCGGCGACATGAAGGGTTACAAATATCCCCTTACATATAAGGACGGCAATGCTTACTGGTTTGCAGATATTTATAAGATCGCACTTGCTCCCGCTTGTGACAAGTCCATTTATATAGTTATAAATGAAGACGACCTGCCTCTGCGGACATTCCCATTTGCAGGACCTGCTCTGGAAACAAATATCATCCGTGTTCTCGGCGCTATCAAATCGGAGAACTATACTATCCGTGCAGATAAGAGGAGCATACTTGTTGAAATGAACGCACTTCCCGCTTCAAAAACACTTTCCGAGGACGACAAGAAGATGATGACTCTTGAAAAGCTGCTTTACATTATTTCCGGAAGCATGGATGCTATATCCTACAAAAAGCTTGTTGAGGAAAATGTTTTCGGCACTAAGCTTTATGAGGATTATATCCGTTATCGTATGGACTGCATATTCTCCAAGGGAATGAAGAGCCTTGAAGCAAAGAAGACCCTTCTTGACGAGCTTAATAAAATCGTTTAAATAAAATAAAAGGGCTGCTGCACAGGTCAATTTCACGAATGTATTATGAATAGTAAAGCAGATCATAATTTTGTATATTGTCCCTGCGCTCCTATCGGGGGAGACCCTTTTGAAAAAGGGTCATCCCCCGAACCC
>JAFLUJ010000208.1 GCA_022511485.1 Oscillospiraceae bacterium
AAAGGGGTCTGGGGAATAACCTTTCTTCAGAAAGGTTTTCCCCAGTAAGAGCACAAAGGCAATACGGTAAATGATAATTTTTCACTACTACAATATGACCTTTTCAAGTTCGTTTCGGAGCTTTTTGATGATACGTTTTTCCAGTCTGGATATGTAGGACTGGGAAATTCCTATCATATCGGCTACCTCCTTCTGGGTCTTTTCTTTTCCGTCGATAAGTCCGAACCGCATTTTCATGATACATTTTTCACGTTCCGGCAGACGTTCCACGGCTTCAAGGAGGATATTTTTTTCCGCCTCGCTCTCGATGCCGCCGTTTACGGTGTCCTCATCTGTACCTAAAATGTCAGAGAGCAGCAGCTCGTTGCCGTCCCAGTCGATATTTAATGGCTCGTCTATGGAAATTTCATTCTTATATTGGCTGGATTTCCTTAAAAACATAAGTATCTCATTTTCGATACACCGGGAGGCATATGTGGCAAGCTTGATATTCTTGCTTGGACAGAAGGTCTTTACCGCTTTGATTAGTCCGATAGTACCTATTGATACTAAATCCTCTATGCCTATACCTGTGGATTCAAATTTCTTTGCTATATACACAACAAGCCGCAGATTGTGGGTAATAAGAAGCTGACGCGCCTTTTCAGCGTCGATCTCCAGAAGCTGAAAGGCTTCCTCCTCCTGTGCTTTGGAAAGCGGTGCAGGAAGCGTTTCCGGACCGTTTATGTAAAAGACGTCTTTGACCCTTTTTCTGAAAAGAAGTCTGTTTAACTCCGCTTTGGTTCTTTCGATGATGTTCATTTGATGACCAATCCCTTCTATATGAAATAATTAAAGAATTTTCGGATTGAATACGGCGTATTCCATTTCTCTGTTTACAACTCCGATATAAACATCTGCGGATCTGCGTTTGCCGCTTTCCTGATTATGTACAATTACACATTCCGGCTGAAATGTTCGCAGCATCCCTTCTGAGGATATTGTAGAAAAGGGGATAAGCCTCCAGCCGCTGATATAGTCTGTGTTTTCCTCCGATAAGACGGTGTCAAGCTCTGATCCGGAAAAAAGCTCTGAAAGACTGCTTTTTCCGCAGACTATAACAGGCTTTCCGGTAAAAACGTCGGTGAGATTATTACAGGTATCCACCACGGCTTCCAGAGAGATCGTTCTGCCGTTTTTTGTTATTGTGATAGTGTATTTTTCGTCCGAGGCATTTTTTCCGTCAAGATAATATCTGAAAAAGGAAATTGCTGCATATGATATTATGGTGGATATGACCAGCGTCAGCAGGGAAATGTTCACATAAAGCACAGAATTGTGCCAGATCATGTTATGTCCGCCGGACAGAATGGACAGTCCATACTCTATTCCTGCAAAAATAAAGCATACGAAAAGGAAAACCAGTCCTTTTTCAAAAAGCGGTTCATACGGCTTCTTCCCGAAAGTGATAACTACCATCAGTGCGGCTGACAGAAGTCTTATGATAAGCAGCGGCAGCGCTCCGAGGCGGGGAAGCAGTATGACAAGCGAAAACAGACTTCCAACCACAGCGGCGGCGGTACATCTGCTGTTTTTAACAGGGGAGTGGGTAAATCTGGCGGTGGTTTTCAGCAGAAAAAAATTCGCATAGATATTTATTATTATAAGCACATCGACGTATATGTACATAGTTATGATCATACTCCATCAGGAGTGATACTCCTTTCGGCTTGAAATTAGCTACAACTCAATTATACCTTGTCAGGCGATAAAAAACTGTCGATTATAGGACAACAATAAAAATCGTCGGAATAAATAAAAATGTCCTCCGAAATTTATCGGAGGACAAGCATTATTTATTCAGTTATTTTGAAAGAAGATTAGTCAGATATGCGATAAGATCCTTGATCTGCGGCTTGGAGAACTGAGCATCCGCGCCTACTGATTTTCCCTTTTCTATCATCTGCGTATTGATGAGTGATGAGAACAGGAGAACAGGGATCTTACGAAGAACAGGGTCATCCTTTACAAGCTTTGTAAGTCTGTGACCGTCCATCTTCGGCATTTCAATATCACTGATAATACAGGAAATATGTGATGTAATATCATCACCCTTGCTGCGGAATCCGGAAACATAGTTCCATGCATCTTCACCGTTGCTGAATGATACGATATTGTGGTAACCTGTATCTCCGAGTGCGTCTGTGATCATCTTATTGAGGAACTTGGAGTCGTCAGCAACAACGATACGCTTATTGCCTATGTCATCGTTAGGTCTGATAAGTGTATCAAGACCATGAGTATCAAGACCGGCATCCTTGTTAAGGGTGGAAACTATCTTCTCAAAGTCAAGTATTATGATGATCTTTCCGTTGATCTTGGCAACACCTGTGGAAAGACCTGCTGCTCCGGAAGTATCTCCGCTTGAAACAGTAGGAGGATCTGATATATCAGACCAGGATATTCTCTGGATACCCTTTACATTTGTAACATGGAAAGCAACGCTCATGCGGTTGAACTCACATATTATAAACATTTCCTTTTCGCTCTTGGTGTGAGGAACCTGAATGACCTTATGTAAATCTATTACTGAGATCAGCTTGTCACGGGGAATGAACACTCCTTCAACCTCTGCGGGAGCGTTGGGAACAGGAGTAACATTCTGATTGATCAGAATTTCAACAACCTTGGAAATGTTTATTCCGTAGTTGCCGTCTCCGACCTGGAATTCAAGCAGCTCAAGTTCATTTGTGCCGCTTTCAAGTAAAATATTGGTATTCATAGGAAATCTCCTTCCTGAATTTTATGTACGCTGTATAATTCCCTTAGAAAACCAGCGTAAAATCTTAGATTAATTAGTTATATTATATATTATACACCAATCAAAGAAAAAAAGCAACAGTTTTTTGTTCAAAATAAAAAATTTTTTTTATTGATGTTTAACAGCGCACCAGCCTAATTGGCTTTTTTTGTAATTTTTCGTTTATCCTGCCAGGCAATAAAGAAAACCGCCCTT
>JAFLUJ010000209.1 GCA_022511485.1 Oscillospiraceae bacterium
GCATCCAAGCCGAAGATCCAGGTACATCCTCTCGGTATCGGAGACAGATCAGACCCTGCACGTCTTGTATTTGACGGAGTTGCCGGAAAGGGCATCGCAGTTTCAATGATAGATATGGGAAATCGTTTCCGTCTTATCTGTGCGGAGATCGAGCTTGTTAAACAGCCCGAACCCATGCCAAAGCTTCCCGTTGCAAGACTTATGTGGGAGATCAAGCCCGATTTCAAGACCGGTGCTGCCGCATGGATATACGCCGGAGGAGCACACCATGCAGTGGTATCCACCGCTCTTACTGCCGAGGATATACGCCTCTTTGCCAAGATGACGGATACCGAGCTTGTTATCATCGACAGCAACACCGATCTTAACTCCTTTGAACAGCAGCTTGAAATGCTGGATCTTAAATCTCGCTTTGAGAGGTGAGCAATATGACAGTACAGGAAAAGATCACAAACGGAAAAGCTTGTCTTGGGATCGAGCTTGGCTCTACCCGCATAAAGGCAACTCTTATAGACGACACCTTTACGCCCATAGCAAGCGGCTCACATGGATGGGAAAACCGTCTGGAAAACGGATACTGGACATACTCTCTCGAGGATATTCATAACGGGATACGCGCCTGCTATGCAGACCTGAAAAAAGATGTTTCTGAAAAATACGGCGCGACCCTCCAAAGCATCGGTGCTGTGGGAATATCCGCAATGATGCACGGATATATGGCTTTTGACAAGGACGACAAGCTTCTTGTGCCTTTCAGAACATGGAGGAACACCACCACGGAAGCAGCAGCCACAGAACTTACAAAGCTGCTTGGATTCAATATCCCTCAGAGATGGAGCATTTCCCATCTTTATCAGGCTATCATGAATAAAGAGCCTCATGTTTCCGAGATCGCACATATCACTACTCTTGCAGGATATATCCACTACATCCTGACCGGAAAAAGAGTGGTCGGTATTGGCGAGGCTTCCGGAATGTTCCCCATAAGCGGCAGCGGATATGATAATACTATGCTGGATAAATTCAGCAGCGCTGCTTCCTCCCATGGATTTAAGCAGGATATAAGGGAAATCCTCCCACAGGTGCTTACAGCCGGTGAAAAGGGCGGCGTTCTCACAGAAGATGGGGCAAAATTCCTTGACCCGTCAGGAGACCTGAAAGCAGGGATACCTGTCTGTCCTCCGGAAGGAGACGCAGGAACAGGTATGGCTGCAACAAACGCTGTCCTTCCCAAAACGGGAAATGTTTCGGCAGGAACTTCTATCTTTTCAATGCTTGTGCTTGAAAAGCCTCTGAATGGAGTGTATCCGGAGATCGACATTGTGACCACTCCCGACGGAGCTCCCGTTGCAATGGTTCACTGCAATAACTGCTGCTCCGAGCTGGATGCATGGGTGAATATGTTCGGAGAGTTCTCCGCTCTTACGGGACATTCTCTTGACAAGTCACAGCTGTATGAGACCCTCTATAAAAACGCTCTTAAAGGCGACGCTGACTGCGGAGGGGTCATCGCATACAATTACCTTTCCGGAGAACCGGTAACCGGCGTGGAAAGCGGCAGACCCATGTATTTCCGCGCTCCCGACAGTAAAATGAGCCTTGCGAATTTCTTCCGTGCTGAGCTTTATTCATCTTTATCGGCTCTCAGATACGGAATGGACATTCTCTTTGAAAAGGAGCGTGTTTCTGCTGAACAGTTCACAGGACACGGAGGTCTTTTCAAAGTGGAGGGCGTTGCACAGCAATTCCTTGCAGACGCTCTGGATACTCCCGTTTCGGTAATGAAAACTGCCGGAGAGGGCGGCTCATGGGGTATGGCTCTGCTGGCGGCGTATATGCTCGATAACGGTGGACTGTCCCTGCCTGACTGGCTTGAAAAGAAGGTCTTTGCAGGTATGGAGAAAAAGACTGTTTCTCCCGATAAGACCGGAGTACAGGGCTTCGGAGAATATATGAAGCACTACAAAGCAGGTCTTCCTGCTGAAAAGAGTTTAGGGAACCTCTAAAAAACTCCTTCACGGCAAATTTTCTATTCCATATATCATCTGCTTCGTTATCAAACCTTGCAATACACCAAGTATTACTGCGGTTTGATGCCTTGCAACTGATATATGTCATACACGAAAATTTGCTCGTGTCCCGTTTTTTAGAGAACCCCATTAGGAGATGTCTGAAATGTTAGAAAAATTAAAACAGGAAGTCCTTGAAGCCAATCTCATGCTTCCGAAGCACGGTCTTGTTACATTCACATGGGGAAATGTTTCGGCAGTAGACCGGGAAAGCGGAATGATCGTAATAAAGCCCTCCGGAGTTGAATACGACGGCATGACTGCGGAAGATATGGTAGTAGTAAGCCTTGAAACCGGAGAGGTCACCGAGGGAAAATACAAGCCCTCCAGCGACACACCCACCCATCTGGCGCTTTACCGCGCATTTGAAAATATCGGAGGAGTGTGTCATACTCACAGCCGCTGGGCAACGTCCTTTGCACAGGCAGGAGTGGGAGTGATCCCCATGGGAACTACCCATGCAGACTATTTTTACGGTGAGATTCCCTGCACAAGAGCAATGACTCCCGCGGAAATTCAGGGGGAGTATGAAAAGGAAACAGGTACAGTCATAATTGAGGCGTTCAAGGGTATCGATCCTATGACTATCCCTGCGGTATTGGTAAAAAGCCACGGACCATTTACATGGGGAAAGAGTGCTTATGAATCTGTTCACAATGCAGTGGTGCTTGAGGAAGCTGCTTTTATGAATTATCATGCAATAGGCTTGAATCCCCGGATAGGTCATATGCAGCAGGAGCTGCTTGACAAGCACTATCTCAGAAAACACGGCGCAAATGCATATTACGGACAAAACTAAGAAAACAAAAAAGGACTGCTGCATCGGGTATTTTCATGAGTTAACATATCGTGAACAATAATGCAAATCATAATTTGGCAAATTATTTCTGTACTCTTACTGGGGAAAACCTTTCTGAA
>JAFLUJ010000210.1 GCA_022511485.1 Oscillospiraceae bacterium
CCTTAGGGAGAGGGAATGCCGATTTTTGGTATTTTGTTTTCCCTCTCCCTATGGTGTCCTGACCCCCGGGTCTTGCTTATTTGGAAACAGCGCATCCGCCTAAGGGTCTGAGATACATACTATAGCAGCTTCCTGCGCCGAAAAGCTGTTCCATTTTAGCAACAAACTCGTTAAGCAGATCATTGGGAACAAATGCCTGTATCGTTCCCGCAAAGCCGCCTCCATGTACGCGGCAGGCTCCTCTGCCTTTCAGGACGCTTTCTGCGGCGTAAAGTCCCAGTACTACGCTCTGCTGTCCGGAATTTACTGTTGCGAAAATGTTCTGGAGATATTTGAAAGAGCTGTTTCCGCTTTCCGAAACTACCTTCAGGAATCCTTCAAAATCGCCGCGGCGGAGAGCTTCCGCCTCCCGGTCGACACGGTCGTTTTCGTCAAAGAAATGCATGGCTCTGGATACTGCACGGTCTCCGCAGGCTTTGCGTACATCTGCGATTTTTCCCCAAAGCTCCTCCGGAGTTACATCCCGCAGCTCGCTCTTGCCTAAGAATCTTGCAACGGACTTCATTTCCTCAGGTATTGCAGCGTATTCAGATGTGAGATCTGCGTGGTCTCCCTTGGTATCCACAATGCAGAGACTGTGTCCGCTGGCGGCGAAATCATAGCTGATCTCCGAAATAACGGGATTCTGAGCGTCTGCAAAGTCGATCTCAATAAATCCTCCCACTGCGGAAGCCATCTGATCCATAAGTCCGCTTGGCTTGCCGAAGTGGACGTTTTCAGCGTACTGAGCGATCTGAGCGATCTTTACCATGTTTACCTTGCCGTCGTTATAAAGGTGGGAAAGTATTGTCCCGATAAGTACCTCGAAAGCAGCAGAGGAGGATATACCGCCGCCTTTAGGTACGTCTGATATGGTGTATGCCCTGAATCCTCCTATGTTTAAGCCATTTTTCTGGAAACCGTCTGCAACTCCCCTTATAAGGGCGGTTGAGGAGTTCCTGTCTTCATTGCGGACAGACAGATCGGAGGTATTCACAGCATCCTTTGGGAATCCCTCTGATTTTACGGTTATAATGCCATCGTCCGAGGGAACTACAAAAGCGATAATGTCGAGACCTACCGATGCGGCGAGAACCTTTCCCCGGTTGTGATCGGTGTGATTTCCGCCGATCTCAGTTCTTCCGGAAGCGGAAAAGATCATCGGTTCCTGTGCTGACCCGAAAAAATCATAAAAAGTCCTTTCCGCCTTTGAGTAGCGTGCGTTCTGGGCAGCAACAGCATTTGCGCCGTAAAGCCTTTCAAGCATTTCGTCAATATTTTTCATATGAACAGCTCCTTTTATTGGAAATTAAATATTTGGAATCCATATTATTACAGGAAATACCATACAAAAGCGATAGCCGCTCTTTGTGCGGTATTGCCTATACTATTATACCAGAAATTTTTGGGTGCTGTCAAGATAAAAATAAAAACTCAGGGAATATCGTTTGCGGCGTTCCCTGAGAAATTTTTTATAGATTATTAGTTTGCATCGTAGAATACTCTGTAATTTTTCTCCGAATGGGAGTAGGTACTCATGACAATTCCGATGCAGACGAACATACTCACCATGCTTGAGCCTCCCTGACTTACAAAGGGCAGGGGAACTCCGATAACCGGAAGAACTCCCAGTACCATGCCAAGATTCAGCACACAGTGTATAAAGAGCATGGAAAACACACCTATACACATATATTTGCCAAGATTATCCTTTGCTATCCTGCTGTCAGCAACTATTTTAAGGCAGATATAGGAAAGAACTCCTACAAGAGCCACGCATCCAAGGAATCCGAAGCACTGTCCCACATATGTGAAAATGAAGTCGTTCCGGGCGTAGGGGACGTTGACGTAATCGTCGGCGAAAAGTCCCCTGCCGAAGACTTGTCCCGAACCGAGAGCAAGCTTTCCCCAGTACTGCTGATAGGCGATGTCCGCAAAGTTCGGATCGTTCATGGGATCTTCCTCGAAAAGCACAAGAAATCTCAGCTTCTGGTGGGGGAGCATGATCTTATCCCATAGTATCCATATCGCTCCCGGAGCGGCGATAACGCAGGGGAGGATGTATTTCCATGATATTCCCGCGGCGAAGATCATACATATGAACATGAAAAAGAAGATCAGCGCCGTGCCGTCGTCTCCCTGGGCAACTACGATGAGAGTTGGTACTGCTCCGTGGATACAAAGGAGTATTACCCGTCCGAAATGGTTTATCTTGTCTCCTGTTTTGGAAAGATGAAAAGCAAAGGACATTATGAAAGCTATTTTAAGGAACTCCGAGGGCTGGAGGGTGGTAAATCCCAGCTTTATCCATGCAACGTCGTCAACATTTTCAGCAGGTCTGTATCCCAGGGAGGTAAAGGTCAGCAGGGTCAGTCCGATAGCACCGGGGACATACAGAAACCAGAGTTTTACAAATTTATGGTAATCAAATGCGGAAATTATCAGGGCAGTTACAGCTCCTATGCAAAGACAGGCAAACTGTATTTTATACATATTGGAATCCTTTTCGGTAATTCCGTTATGGACAAGGGAGTACATCAGGACAACCGAAAAAGCTGACACTCCGCACACTGCAACAAAGAGCATTTTGTCCAGTTTTTTGAAATACTGCCATATGGCGTTTAAAATTATTTTCATCATTGCTCTGATCCCTCCTTTTCACTAATTTTTGTTCTGTACAGTCTGACACTTATGATGTATATAATTATACTATTGAAACGGTTCTGTGTCCCGTTTTTTATATTACACAATGTTACAGTTCTGTAACATAGCGGGGAAGCCCCCGCGGGCAGAGCTTGCTATAATTATTATATATCAAAAATATTTGTGTTTCAAGGGATTTTTGATTTTGATTCCAATTTGTAATATTTTGTCCAGTTAAAGGATAAGGTAAATCATAATTTAGCGGCGCAGAGCTTTTCGATTTTCG
>JAFLUJ010000211.1 GCA_022511485.1 Oscillospiraceae bacterium
CTGTTATTGCAAACGTGATAATGAATGCCGGTGAAGCCTTTGTAAAAGCAATTTCGGATACCATCAACAAGGAATTTGGAAATGTAAAAATTGCTTTTGACGTGCTGTGTGTTGTTTTCTCAATTGTTTTATCACTGATATTTTTTAATTTTACTATTGTAGGAACAAGGGAGGGTACTGTTATTTCAGCACTTTTGACAGGCGTGGTGGTAAAATTTTTCAGCAAAAGGCTGAAGAAGCCTCTGGATGTTGTTTTGTGCGACAAATCAGATACATAACGCCATATATTTTCAAATTGGAACAATAAAAGCCTGAGAATTTGGATTCTCAGGCTTTAAAATTGTTGTGTATTATCATTATCTTTACTAAAAACAAAAACAGCAAGCCGGTGCATCTCACCTCAGACTTGCTGTCCTTGAATACATGATCTTAAAATCATACTGCTCTTGTTACCTTGCCGGAACGGAGACATCTTGTGCATACGTAAATATGCTTAGGAGTTCCGTCAACGATAGCCTTTACACGCTTAACGTTGGGCTTCCATGTTCTGTTGGAACGATGATGTGAGTGGGAAACCTTTATACCGAAAGTAACGCCCTTTCCGCAAACTTCGCATTTTGCCATGGGGTTACACCTCCTTTTCCATAGCATTTTCATCATTTTTAAAAATCAACGTTTCTATTTTAACATAAAACTTTCAGAAATGCAAGCCTTTTTTGAAAAAAAGTCCTGAAAAAGAAAAGTTTTTTGTATATGCTGATAAAATTCGGCAATTGTTCTTGTAATTTGAAAGAAAATATAGTATAATTAAAATCGTATATGACAGTCCGAAGGGAGTAAATTGTAAATTATTTATGAATGACCGTATCACAAGCATTGTTATACATGGCATTGTCCTGCTTATTGCTTTTCCGGTACATGAGTGCTCCCACGCTCTGGCGGCACACTGGATGGGGGACGATACTGCCAAGGATCAGGGCAGGATGACCCTTAACCCTCTTAAGCATCTTGACCTGTTCGGAACCATCTTTATGTTGGTAGGTGGCTTCGGCTGGGCGAAGGCTGTCCCGATCAATCCAAATAATTTCAAGAACCGCAAGGTTGGTATGGCTCTTTCCTCTCTTGCAGGACCGGTATCTAACCTGATCATGGCGTATATTTCCATAATATTATGTAAGATCTTTGCATACAGCGTATTCTTTGACCCGGTCGAGCCACATCCATATATCGGTGCACTTACAACATTTTTTATGTACGCGGTGTTTTTGAATGTGGGTCTGGCGGTATTTAATCTGCTGCCTGTGCCACCTCTGGATGGTTCAAGGATATTTAACCTGATACTTCCCGAAAAGCTGTATTTTAAAATAATGAGATACGAAAACATCATATTCGGTCTGCTTTTTTTAGCGGTATTTATGGGATTTCTTGACAAACCTATTTCTTACTTGCAGGATACTGCTGTAATTATTATGGACAGTATTTCAAGATGGGTCGACTGGTTGATGATATTACTAGTGTAAAGGAAGATTAAATGGAGCAGATTTCTTTCAAGCTGGAGGTGTTCGAGGGTCCTCTCGATCTGCTGCTCCACTTGATCTCAAAGCATAAGCTTAATATTAACGATATTCCGATCGTGACTCTGCTTGATCAGTATATGGAATATATCGACAGAATGTCTGAGCAGAATATGGAGATCGCCGGAGAGTTCCTTGAAATGGCAGCAAGACTGGTATATATAAAAACAGTTTCGCTTCTGCCGCGTCATGAAGAAGCAGAGGAGCTTAAAAAAGAGCTTCAGGGCCGACTTATTGAATATTCTCTCTGCAAAAAAGCGGCTGAGCTTATGAGAGAACGCTATATCGGCAATGTAAATGCTGTAAGGAAGCCTCTGGCTATTGAGTTTGACAATACCTATTCGGTCGTTCATGAGCCGCAGATACTTGTGGACGCCTATATGAAGATACAGGTCAAGCCTCCCGAGGAACAAATAAAGACCGAAGCGTTCAATACTATTGTTAAAAAGAAAATAGTATCGGTAACATCAAAGATAATATACGTTCTCAGGAGGCTGTACAAATCGGGAAGCTGTCTTATGGAAGGGCTTTTCGACGGTATGACGAACCGTTCTGAAAGAGTTGCCACATTTCTTGCTATACTGGAGCTTACCAAGTCCGGAAGGATACGTCTTAACGATGATAATACAGTAATAACCTTCAGCAGGAATCAGTCAGGAGCTGAAAGTGCAGAAGCTGAGGATGCTGATAACAGTGAACTATCCGAAACAGACGGTCAGGAGGATAATTATAAATGAAATTAGAGGAAGGAGTTTCCGTAATAGAAGCGATACTTTTTGCTTACGGAGATCCTATTGAAGCGGACAAGCTGTCCGCAGCGGCAGGAGTAGACCGTGATACTGCGGAAAAACTGCTTCAGCTTTTGGAGGACAGATACGAATCCGTGTCCAGCTCGCTGATGGTGCTAAGGCTTGGAGATTCCTATCAGCTTGCTGTTAAAGCGGACTATATTGAATATGTGAGGGCAGCACTTGAAACAAGGAAAATGACGCCCCTTTCTCCGGCGGCAATGGAGGTTCTGACCATCATTGCCTACAATCAGCCGGTGTCAAAAGGATTTGTTGAGCACGTCAGAGGTATAGACAGCTCCAGCGTGGTAAATTCCCTTGTTGAAAAGAACCTCCTTGAGGAGGCAGGACGGCTTGACGTTCCGGGCAAACCGATAGCGTATAGGACTACATCGGCTTTTCTGCGGTGCTTTCAGCTCAGTTCTCTGGACGAGCTTCCGCCGCTTCCCAATGCGGAGGGACAGGTCAGCTTTGATGAAATACTTATCAATACTAATGAAGGTCCGAAGGAAAACACTGATATTGATACAGAACAGTGAAAGCTTGTCTTCA
>JAFLUJ010000212.1 GCA_022511485.1 Oscillospiraceae bacterium
GGAGACCCTTTTGAAAAAGGGTCATCCCCCGAACCCCCTCCCTAAAACTTTTATTTATTTTTGCAAAAGGAGGGCTTTGCCCTCCTTTTGCAAAAATAGAACAAAGTCTTTGGAAAGGGGTCTGGGGAATAACCTTTCTTCAGAAAGGTTTTCCCCAGTAAGAGTACAGAAATAATTTGCCAAATTATGATTTACATTATTGTTCACGATATATTACCAATGAAATTGACCTGTGCAGCAGCCCTTATTAATTAATGGAATCAAATCACAGAAAGGAAAATTATTATGAATCCGAGAATTGGTATCAGACCCGTTATTGACGGACGTCAGTTCGGCATTAGAGAGTCCCTTGAAGTACAGACCATGAATATGGCGAAAGCCGCCAAGGAGCTTATCGAAACAAACTGCCGGTATGCTGACGGAACTCCCGTAGAGTGCGTAATAGCCCCATGCACCATCGGAGGCGGCGCAGAGGCTTACAGGACTGAGGAATTTTTCAGCACTCAGAATGTCTGCGCAACTCTCTCCGTTACTCCCTGCTGGTGCTACGGAACAGAGACCATTGATATGAATCCTCTTACAATAAAAGCAGTATGGGGCTTTAACGGAACGGAGCGTCCCGGTGCTGTTTACCTTGCGGCGGCTATGGCTGCTCATGCTCAGTACGGACTTCCCGCATTCGCCATCTACGGAAGGGATGTAAAGGATATGACCGATACCTCCATTCCGGAGGACGTGGCGGAAAAAATACTCCGCTTTGCAAGATGCGCTGTTGCTGTTGGACAGATACGCAATAAAGCGTATGTGGGACTTGGCGCAGTTGCAATGGGTATCGCAGGTTCCTACTGCAACGCCACATTTATGCAGAAGTATCTTGGCATCCGTCCTGAGTGGGTGGACATGACCGAGATCCTCCGCAGGGTTAAGCTTGAAATTTACGACCATGATGAATACGAAAAAGCTCTTGCATGGACAAAGGCAAACTGTCCCGAGGGCATGGATGTAAACACTGAGGTCAACCCCGGAAACAAGGGAGTTATGTCCCATGAGGAGCAGTGGCAGTTCTGTGTTAAGATGGCCCTTATCATCCGTGATATTATGCTGGGAAATCCCAAGCTTGCTGAAATGGGCTGGCATGAGGAGTCCAGAGGAAGAAACGCTGTCTTCGGAGGCTTCCAGGGACAGAGAATGTGGACAGACTGGCTTCCCAACGCAGACTTTGCGGAAAGTATCCTGAACTCCACATTTGACTGGAACGGCAAAAAGCAGCCCGTCCTTCTTGCAACGGAGAACGACGGTCTTAACGGAACAGCAATGCTGTTCGGAAATATGCTCAGCGGCAGAGCTTCGATCTTTGCTGACGTTCGTACATACTGGAGTCCCGAGGCTGTAGAGCGTGTCACCGGTAAAAAGCCGGAGGGCAAGGCAGCAAACGGATTTATCCATCTTATAAATTCCGGAGCGGCAGCAGTTGACGCAACCGGTCTTGCAAAGGATGCGGACGGAAAGAACGTTATGAAACAGTGGTGGGACGTTACCGACGGGGACATCAAGGCAATGCTGGGAGCTACAGACTGGTGTCCTGCAAACCTGGGATATTTCAGAGGCGGCGGATTCTCCTCCCACTTTAAAACACAGGCGGAAATGCCGGTCACAATGATGCGTGTAAATATCATCGAAGGAGTAGGACCTGCTCTCCAGATCGCGGAGGGCTACACAGTGACGCTTCCGGACGAGATACACAAGCCTCTTGACGAGCGCACCGACAAAACATGGCCTACCACATGGTTTGTTCCGGAACTGACAGGCAAAGGAGCATTCGCAGACGTTTACTCCGTAATGGCAAACTGGGGAGCTAACCATGGCTCGCTTACATACGGACACATCGGAGCTGACCTGATAACCCTTGCATCTATGCTGAGAATACCGGTGTCAATGCACAATGTTTCCGAGGACAGAATCTATCGTCCTCACTGCTGGACAGGATTCGGCACAGCAGACAAGGAAAGCGCAGACTATCGCGCCTGCGAACACTACGGAGCGCTGTATAAATAAAATTGTAATTTCATATAAAACGAGGATTGCCCCGCTATTATTTCCGGCGGAGCAATCCTTTTGTTTCTTTTTCATTTGTACGTTCAAGCAGATAATCTACAGAAACATTATGAAAATCTGCAAGGGCAATCAGAACATCCGTAGGAATATCTGATCTTCCTCGTTCATAATCACTGTAGGTTCTCTGATTACAATGAAGTATATCTGCGATTTGCGTTTGTGTCATATCCTTATCTTCACGCAGATCTCGTATGCGTCTGTACATTTTAATCACCATAATTATTATAGCTTAGTGCATTTTCCACTATTGACCTTTACTGCAAAATGCGGTAAAATATAATATGAGGTGATACAATGATTTACTCAATAATGTCAACAGGCTATGAAAAGGATTTTATTTGTCAAAATGAATATGAAGAACCCTATATTACCATAAAGAAAAAACTGCGCAAAATAATATGGCAAGCCTTTACTGAAGGTGTTGATTCTTTTTATGTAAACTGCGAGCAAGGTATTCCGTTGTGGGCTGCTGAAATTATCTGCGAATTAAAACAAGACAACAACATACATTTACACATTGTTGCCCCTTACGAAGAACAATGTGTAAATTGGAATGAAAATTTACGTGACAGATATTATGCTGTGCATCAACAAGCTGATACAGTAGAATTTGCAGAAAAACAACAATCTCCTGATTCTTATAAGTTTGCTGATGAGATCATGTCAAAAAAATCTGATAAAGTTTATATCTTTGATAACAGAACTGATACAATAGCTAACACATACATTGCAAAAGCAAATGTTATATGGTTTAATATATAATGAGAC
>JAFLUJ010000213.1 GCA_022511485.1 Oscillospiraceae bacterium
CAGTATCTGCAATTTCAGCGGCTTATTGATAAGATAACAAGGATGGGAGAAGAGACCTTCGGTAAAATAATTAGCATAGAAGTTGAAAAATACCCCGGCAGATACCGCCCACATTACCATCGTGTAGTGCGTATATTATTCGAGGCGGACGGAGAGACCGTAGTCCCGCCAAGCTTTACTGTGTCTCTGGACGCTCCTTTTTACGTAGGACAGGAACTGTACGTGCAGTATTTCCGGTATAATCCGGAGGAGTGCCTGATAAAAGAATATCCTGAAAGCAGCTGGTATATGAACAGGGGAGGATATTTTGGCGGAACATTAGGACTTATGTGTGCATCAATATCTTATATACTTGCGCTGATACTGTTAATATCGGCTTTTATGTAGAAGGAATGAGAACATGAACAACGGAATAATTTTTGACCTGGACGGTACGCTGTGGGATTCCTCAGAGAATGTTGTCAGATCATGGAATGAGATCCTTGAAAAGAGGACAGGTAAAACCATCACCCCTGAGGATATGCAAGGCTATATGGGAAAGACCCTATGGAAAATAGGGGAGCTTATGCTTCCGGACATCCCTGATGATCTGCGTACAGATATTATGAAGGAATGCTGTGCAAACGAAAATAAATATCTGAGAGTTCACGGGGGAGTGCTTTTCCCTGATCTTGAAAAGGTTCTTAATGAGCTTTCGCAAATATACAAGCTGTTTATTGTCAGCAACTGCCAGAGCGGCTACATAGAGGTCTTTCTTGAATATACCGGGTTCGGAAAATATTTTGCCGATTTTGAGTGTCCCGGCGGAACGGGCAAGGAAAAGGGAGACAACATCCGTATAGTTGTGGAGAGAAATAATCTTGACAAGGCAGTCTACATAGGCGATACACAGGGGGACTGCGACTCCGCTGATTATGCGGGGATACCGTTTATCCATGCGGCTTATGGGTTCGGGACGATAAACAGAGAAGTCCCTGCGGTGAACAGTCTTTCTGAGATAGGGGAGGCTGTTAAGGCGTTTCTGGGCTGAGTAAGGAGAATTCAGTGAGCAGCTTTTTTATTTCTTGTGAAGCTTATTTATCGGCAAGTGTTATAATTAGTCACAATATACGCATCATTAAACAAAAGATCGGTGATATCAATGTGAATGATTATACTGATGTTCTTGATAGTATTGGAATAATTATTAATTGTCACCCTGATGAATACTTAGAGCTTGGATGCGGAAAGCGAAGGGAGTATATAAGTTACAAAAACAGGTATGCTGACATACGATTGCCTATAGATTACGATCAATTGTTAAAATCAGACAGGGAAACCCAATATATTATGGTTGTGAAGAATATCATTGATTCGATAGAGGTAATAAAAAAGAGACTAAGCAAAAGAAAAATGGAGTTCGATTCTGATAAGCTGATCCAATATATTTTAGATAGTCTTGGTATCAGCAATGATGACCTGTTGAAAATTGAATAAAATGAAAAATGATTTAGTATGCCGCCCTCCGAAGAAGGGCTAAGCGTACTAAATCATTTTGTTTTTCTAAGGGTGGGGTTGATAATCGTGCAGGGCTTCGCCTTGCCGGGGGCTTCCCTGATCAATCCCATCTTTGTTCGTTCCCGGTGTTCTGTTTCTTGGAATTATGTTTTTTGGATTTTTTATGAATGTAATTGCAAATAAGAAATATAATACATCCATAGAGAATAGTATTGGCAAGTGTATTAAAAATCGTCATGAGATCAAACTGTATAAACGTAAAGTTAGTCATAATATTACCTCCTTAAAAATCAAAGCTCTACAGGCTCGCAGAAGATCCTGATTTTAGGCAGCTTCTTAACGGTGTAATAATAGTTTTCTGCCCAGTCGTCGCCCTGTGAGGGATCGTTTTCGCCGCTTGCGGGAGGAGCAAAAAGCTTCAATGTCATATCGGCGCTGCCGTCCAGAGGCTTTTCAAAGAATGCGCTCATAAGGTCTATCACCTTTGCGGAGGGAGACCTGTAGAACCACTTGCCGTTAATTTCTATCATGTAGTTTCCCTCATCATCATCGTCGAAGTAAAGCTCGCAGAAGTGAGGATTCTTTTCAAAGTGGAGGGGTATTGCAAGACCTTCGGCGTCCTCTGAGCCTCCCCAACGGAGGATAACGGGAAGCGTCAGCTCGCTGTCTCCCTGCTCCATTTTAGGCAGAAAACGCTCGCTGTGGATGATCTCCTTATAGGTTTTCATAACAGGCTGGGGGATACCTACGTCCACATTGTTGGGATCCTGAATTTCCAGACCGAGACGTCCTCTGTCGCGGAACTGATAGAATGTGAATCCGCTGAACCAATCTGCGTTTTCTTCGTCCATGATGTCGCAGAACTCCTTGACCATTTCAGCCTGATCGTATGGTCCGGTAACGTCTCCGTCGGCGTTGAACTCAGACATTACCATTGGCTTTGCCTCGCCGCCGTTAAGGAACTTGTATCTTTCAAAGCTGAGCTTGGTAAGCTCGTAGGTTCTTCTTACCTTGCTTCTGGAGTGGGATTTTCCGCCCCGCTCTGCAACGTCATATGGCCAGCCCCAGTGTAAAGCCATATACTTGTCAACAGACCAGATGTCAGCCTCGGGGATACACTGAGCGAACTCCTTTTCCATTTCCATTTCTTCGCCCTTTTCCGGATGCTCGATACCGCCGATACAGATTATAGTCTTGACGTTGGGAGCATACTCATGGATTATCTTGCTGAACCTTACAAAAAAGTCTGCGACTCCCTGATAGGTGGTACGCTTGGTAAAGGAAAACCAGTTTCCGGTAGCTTCGTGGTTGATACGGAGCATCATCCGTCCGAATGGACGCAGATCCTTTGCAATGGCAATAAGATGCTCGTCCGAAACATTGG
>JAFLUJ010000214.1 GCA_022511485.1 Oscillospiraceae bacterium
GGCATATACGCTTCGATGTGAAACTGACCGAGAAAGAATTTGAGATCGTGAAGAAGAAAGCGGCTTTCATGAAGATGCCGGTGGGAAAGTACATTCGCACGATGGCAGTTGAGGGAGAAGTGAAATATTACGATCTTAAAGAGTTGGGAGCGGTGAAACGCTCCTTTCTCTCCATCGGAAATAATCTCAATCAGATCGCTGCTGTTGCCAATGCTTCCGGCTCGGTCTATCAGAAAGACATCGAGGACTTGCAGGCGGAGTTCAAATATTTCAGAGACGTGATGAAGAACTATCTCTTTGAAATTTCTCCGACCTACATTTCGTGAGGGAAGCATCATGCCGATCATCAAACATATTCCCATCTACTATGTGCCGAAAAAGTTTCTTTCCTATGTGACCAATGAGAAAAAAACCGAGGGAACTCTTGTGACCGGACTTAACTGCTCCACTAATGCTGCCGAAGTCTATGAGGAAATGAAACTGAATTTTGAAATGTATGCCCATGAGAGGTTTTTCAAAAAGTTACTAAAGTCGGAAACGGCGAAGCAGCGGATCAGGCTTCACCACTACATACAATCATTCAGACCTGGGGAAGTCACGGCAGCGGAGGCTCACAGGATCGGCGTGGAGTGGGCGGAGAAAGTATTCGGAAAAAATCACATGGTCCTATGTGCAACACACTGTGATCGGTCGCACGTTCACAACCACTTCGCCGTACTCCCCTATGACCTTGACGGAAAGCATTGGTACGCAAACCGCACCACCATGAAAATGTGCAGGAAAATTTCAGATGAGATCGCTCTTGCTCACGGTCTGGAAGTCATAGAACATCCGAAGTACAAGGCAGCTCACAAGTATGGTGAATACCAAGCAAGGAAAGATGAAAGATCGTGGAAACAGAAATTATGTGACGAGATCGACAGTCTGATCCTGAAAGAGAACGTCAGAAGGATAGACGATCTTGCGAAAGAGCTTGAAACGAAAGGTTATGGCATTCGCAAGGGAAAGTATCTCTCAATAAAGGTCAAACCCGACCGAAAAGCGATCCGATCTTACCGCCTGGGTGACGGTTATTCTCTTGAACATCTTGCCTACCGTATCGCAAACAAAGAGCGTGAAATGCCCCTTGCTTTGGTTGTCAGGTATACAGGCATTCAAAGACTGTATGCTTTGTGTATCAGGCAGCTCCAGATGGAACTTTACAGGAAACCCGAGAAAGACCGTCTGCATTTTGCCACATACCATGAAGTGGAAAAGTCATCCTGGATGCTGTACTTTTTGAAGGAGAACGACATTCATTCTATGGAGGAGTTTAAAAATGTTGTTGCCGATGCGGACAGAAAAGTTGATGATCTGAAAGAGAAAAGGTCGGAGCTGATGAAGAAAATATCTATGGAGGAAAAGCTGATCTCCGAGATACCGAAGTATCTGGAAGTCCTTAACCGCCGCCCTCTGCTTGCCAAAGATGTTCGGGAGCTGGCGAAATACAATTACATAAAAGATGCAGGGGTAAGGTCTGAGAAAGATATACGATCTCATAAGGAAATTCTTGCAGGACTAAAAAAAGAGCTTGCCGACACGGAGGAAAAAATACCGGAAGCCCTTGCAATACGAAAGTCGGTCTATGATTATTTCAATTTTTATGAAAGTCGGATGAAGTCAGACTATGATATTTTACTTGAAAAAGCAAGAGCGGAGCTTGAAGAACTTCGCAGAGCGGAGGAGATGAAACAGGAAAGACAGCAGGAGCTTCCCGAACGGTCAAGGAACAGCAGGCACGACAGCAGGACAGCAAGATAGGAGATAAAATAAAAATCCAACCGGCTGAATATGTAATTCATACCGATTGGATCAAAAAATCATACTATTTCTTTCCGTCGAGAATATCAAGCATTTCTCTTGGTGTCACTATGAACGGCTCTTTCGGAAAATGTTTCATATTGCCGGTTACCAGATAAGCATCATCGTCACGTTTTTCCATGACTACTTCATAAAAAGGCAGGTCATTCATATCGGGCAGCATTGCTCCCGTGGGGGAAGGCTCGACCATTATCCCGATTTTTTCGATTGTTGAAAGAACATAATTTATCGAGTCCGGGTCGATTCTGAATTTACTTCTGCTGAACACTTCACGATACTCATTCATGATCTCTTTGCTATAAACAGTGGTAAACTCACCGCTCATAAGCCTGTCTAAGATCTGTGAGGTAGCAGCGGTCTTATTATTAGTAATCAATGCAGAAACAAGTACATTTGTGTCGACAACTGCATAATATGTCACTCTGTATCCTCCTCGTGGTTCCGTGCCTTGCGGATTTCTTCATTTATCTCCTCTAAAGTCATTCCATTAGGAAAATCCTTTTTTGCCTTTTCTCTGATAGCCGTGATAGCCTGCATGGCTTTTTCCCTGGTGTACTCTGGTTCGGGAGATGTGATCTCAAAAGGGATCTTGCGTTCACGAACCACTGCTCTGGCAAATACATTGATCGCCGTTGATGCATTCATTCCAAAATCCGAGCATAAATTGTCGAACTGCTTTTTTAATGTTTCGTCCATACGAACGCTGAATGTTGCTTGTGCCATAAAACGCACCTCCTTCTGATATTATTATATATGTTTTGAAGCAAAAAGTCAATAGTTTTGCACCGTTTGTGTTCAAAAACAACACATTGTAGCAGAAAACTCAATCCTTCTTTCCGGTGTTGTGCTGCTTTTCAAGGACTTTGTAATATTTTTCAAGCTCACTCATAACAAACCGCTTGATCTCCGAGGTCGTTGACACACCACGCATAGCACACCAAGCCTTGAAGTCCTCCGCATCTTCGGTACGGACACGAGTGGAAATAGTCCTCATATTGTCCTT
>JAFLUJ010000215.1 GCA_022511485.1 Oscillospiraceae bacterium
TTCTGTTTTTGAGCAGATGGGATGTATTCTTCACACAGCAGGGGAGAAAATATATTTCAGCGCCAGACGTCCTCTGAAGGCGGTAGCGCCTATAAGAACAATGGTGTATCCCGGATTTCCCACAGACGCTCAGGCTGTGATAATGGCTGCCCTTTGCAGGACGAAGGGTACGTCGGTATTTGTAGAGAATATCTTCGAGAACCGATATAAGCACGTTGACGGTCTCAGGCGCATGGGCGCGGATATTCTGGTGGAAGGAAAGGTCGCCGTTATTGAGGGAGTAAGCCGTCTTTACGGCGCGAAAACGGACGCTCCCGACCTGAGAGGGGGAGCAGGACTTGTGGCAGCCGCTCTTTCAGCGGAGGGTACAAGTGAAATTTCCAATATACACTATATCGACCGGGGGTATGAGGAGATCGAAAAGGTGCTTTCCTCGGTAGGTGCGGATATATCAAGAATTTAAAAAGTACAGCATTTTACGCTGTGAGGAAGTTATTATGCAGGAAATAAGACGCGGACGCAGTCAGCGAAGAAAAAGGAATATGTCACTGTATTACGGCACGGTGGCATTTATCGTTCTGGTGATATTTGCCATATTGTCGGTGACAGTTTTTTTCAAAATAGAAACAGTGATAATAAAGGGCTCGTCGATCTATTCCGCAGAGGAGATCGTTTCCGCAAGCGGCATAGGCGGCGGAGAAAATATGATAAGGAAAAATATGGGTAAGGCGGAGGAGAATATAACCTCCGAGCTGATCTATATAGAAACAGCCAATATTTCAAGGAAGCTTCCCTCTTCGGTAGAGATAGAGGTAACTCCCTGCACGGAGACTGCCTGCTTACAGTACGACGAGGGATGGTATATAATCAGTGAAATGGGAAAGATACTCCGTACAGCTGAATCCCCGCCGGAGGGTATGGCGATATTTTACGGCACTGACCCTGCCGAGGATACCCATATAGGCGGTAAGTTCGCTTCTGCGGAGGAAAACAAGACCGATGTAATATACGAGCTTCTCAAACGCTCTCTGGCAGGCGGATTTGCCGGGAAAATGACAAGCTTCGACGTCACAAGCAGAGTAAACATAAGTTGTATGTATGAAGACAGGATAGACATTGAGCTGGGAGCGATCTCCGACATAGACTATAAGTTCAGGTTCGCTGAGGAGATCATTCTGGCGAAGCTTCCCGACAACGCGGAAGGCAGGCTCAGGATGCTGGATAACGGCGCTCAGTTCCTCAGCAATGCTGATATTGAACAGATCATGGAGTTCCGCAGGATCAGTGAGGAAACAGCTCAGGATACTCCGTCAGAACCTTTTGAAACTGACGATGAGCAGTCTCAGGAGACAACTGCGGCAACAAAACTAAATTTTGAGTGATAGTGTCAACTTTTTTAGTAATTTTTTCTAAACTGCATATTTTTTTCCCAAACCCCTTGAAAATCGGAAGAAAGTGTGTTAAAATAAATAATGTGTATAAATAGCTTTGAAATTTTTATAGGAGGACGTTCCAAATGGCATTTTCTGTTGATAGTGAAGAGATCTATTCCGATATAAATATAAAAGTAGTAGGTGTCGGAGGCGGCGGAGGAAACGCTCTGAACTGTATGGCTTCCGAGGGTATCTGTGACGTTGAGTTTGTAGCAGTCAATACAGATGCTGCTGCACTGCGTTCTTCCAAAGCGTCCACAAAGGTCCAGATAGGCGAAAAGCTTACAAGAGGACGCGGCGCAGGCAACAAGCCGGAGATCGGCGAACGATCCGCACAGGAAAACCGGGATGAGATCGCTGCTGCTCTTAAAGGCTCTACCATGGTATTCATTGCCGCAGGTATGGGCGGAGGAACAGGCACAGGAGCTGCTCCTGTTGTAGCTGAGATCGCAAAAGAGCTTGATATACTTACTGTTGCTGTGGTAACAAAGCCTTTCAACTTCGAGCAGAAGGCAAAGATGACACAGGCAGAGCGCGGTATCGGCGAGCTTATGAAGCACGTGGATTCCCTTGTAGTTATCCCAAATGAGAGGCTTATATCCACAAGTGAAAGACAGCTTACCATGAAGGAAAGCTTCGCACTTGCAGATAATATACTTAAAACAGGCGTAAAATCCATTGCCGAGCTTATCACAGTAGACGGCTTCATCAATCTGGACTTTGCCGATGTTGAGACCACTATGAAAAATGCAGGATACGCACATATGGCTATCGGTCACGGTTCAGGCAAGGACAAGGCTGCTGAGGCCGCAAATGCTGTTATCACAAGTCCGCTGCTTGAGACCTCTATCAGCGGAGCTACACGTCTGCTGGTAAATATCGTAATGTCTGAGGATGCTCTTTCCACTGATATTGACACCGCTACAAAGCTTATCACAGAGGCGGCTGATCCAGATGTTGAGCTTATCTTCGGTGCAAGCTTCGATCCTGACATGGAGGACGAGATCAACCTTACAGTAATAGCTTCCGGATTCAGAGAGTTCGGTCTTGGAAACGTTGTAAACGCAGACGAGGCTGCGGGTATCGCTAAAGACCCTGTATCAGACGATACAACAAAGACTTCCACTGCAATGGACGATTACACCGAGCTTCTGGGTATCTTCAACAACAGAAACTGATAGAGTGTTACGCGAAAGCTGCTTGTTGTGGGGTTGACAGCGATAGAGAGATTTTCAAAATATCGTTTACAGTCACAAATAGAGCGAATTTATTGATTATAATATACAAAGCCGCATTGAGTTCAATCAATGCGGCTTTTTTGGCGGCTTCGTCTTCACGGAGTAGTAATATAAATCATAATTTAGCGGTGAAGCGCTTTTCGATTTTCGCTTTGCGAAAATCGTCTGGCTGGTCCAGCGCAGCCCC
>JAFLUJ010000216.1 GCA_022511485.1 Oscillospiraceae bacterium
GATCTGCTTTACTATTCATAATATACTTATAAATTACCCTGTGCAACAGCCCCATTTTTTTTGCCTTTTTTATCTGAACCACTCATCAGGAAGTCTGAGGACTTTTTTCTTTCCGTCAACAATGTACTTTATACAATGCTTATCCGCAACTACCTTTACATACTCTGCCTTATTCAGCTTCAGCAGCTTGTGATATATTTCAAGCTGTTCATCATTATAGGAGGACGGATCGTCCGAGGTCAGCAGGACGCCTCCAAGCAGGGCGTTTACCTTTGCAAGAGTATACTTCTGCGGCTTTGTCATTTCAAGATTATTTTCCCGCAGGAAGAACACGTCCGGGTCGCTTATATACGCCCTTCCGTTAAGCTGACGGCGGAAGATGGTATTTTCTATTGCCTGCTTAGTGGAGACCCTCTCCCGGTGGAACAGGCGCATATACCATTTATCATCCCAGTCAAGACTTACATCGCAGCTTACCCGGCAGTAATCCACCCTGCCGAATGCCGGCATTACAGGAACTCCGCAGCCAAGGATGAGCTTGTCTCCGCAGACCTCCCGAAGGAAATCCATTGCCCGTATCATCCTCCCTGCCCGGCTTTCCTTTTCTGTGCCGAAGGGAGCTGCTCCGTAAAGGAAATCCAGCTTCACAAGGTCAAATCCCCATTCATTCAGCACCCTGTCAAACACCCTGCGGAGATAGTCAATCACTTCCGTGTTGTCAATGTCAAGGGAGTAGAATCCGCCCCAGTTGCTTCCGCATTTCCATGGCTTGCCGTTTACATTCAGAAGCCAGTCCGGATGCTCTTTCATGACAGCCGAACCCTCCCGGCAGACAAATGGCGCAAGCCAGAGACCGGCAATAAATCCGGCGTCGTGTATCTTGTCCGCAAGAGGTTTAAGTCCATCCGGAAATTTCTTTTTGTCTGTCTCCAGCCAGTCACCCACCGCAGGCTCCCAGCCGTCGTCTATCTGGAACAAGTCGCCCTCCGAAAAAAGGGGCTGACAGCCTTCAAGGACGGTTTTTATAGATTTTTCGGAAATATCTTCATAACGATTGTACCAGCTTGAATATCCCCGAATGGGAGACGCCTTTGGCGCAGGTATACTCATAGCTTTGAACCATCCGTCAAACACCTCGTCCTCGCTTCCCTCGGCAAAATAGAGGTCAAAAGCATGGAAATCCCCTCCGCAGCTTACCCCGGAGCAGTCCCGCTCAATAAAAAGCTTTCCCTCATTGCTGTCATAGGTAAACATGGTGTAGCCCGGCTTTTCGTCCAGAGAAGCGATCAGCCTGAAACGATCTCCCCTGCGGAAATAACACCAGGAAAATCCGTGGGTAACTCCCTTTTTGTTGGGATAATCAACGAAATGATAATCCCCGTACCGGTCAAAGCCGAATCTGTCCACTACCGGCTTCGGTATCCCGTGAAGACCTCGTATCCTGTCATTTTTGCTGTATTCGGGACAGTTCGTCCAGGTCTGATAGCCGTTCATGAAAATTTTTTCATTCTCCGAAACCGAAATATCAAGAACAGCTTTTACGGATATGAATTTTCCTTCGGGCATATTATATTCTACCACCAGAGAACCCCCGTTTTCCGGAAGCTTTCTCTTTCCGTATATTGTGGAAGTATTATCTCCCGTGTCTATTTCAGCGTGCCATTTAAGCATTGCCGTCACCTTCTTTCTGTTTTTTCAGAGTATCCGCAATTTCCTGTACTCTTTCATCGGTGAGAGTGAATTTCTTAACAAAGAATATGAACGCTATTGTAAGTCCTGCAATGGGAAGTATAGTCATCAGCAGACGAAGTCCCATGATGGTGCTTGCGCTTTGTGCTGCTATCTCACCGGTCTCATCTGTATTTCCCACAAGACCGATAAGGTCAAGTCCGATACCTGTAATAAATACCGCCACGCCGGAGGCTGCCTTTACAACGAAGGTCTGCATGGAAAAGATAACGCTTTCCTCTCTTTTGCCTGTTTTAAGCTCGCCATAGTCCACCGAGTTTGAAAGGAAAACTGTAGTCAGCACAAGGAGTATCCCGTTTGCTGCAAACACAAAAGCTCCGCATATGCAAAGCAAAACGATATTTGACGCCAGTCCGATGAAACAGATAGCCAGGATCAGTCCATAGCCTGCCACAGCCATGAAAAACGCTGTTTTAAACAATGATGTGTTGCTAAGCTTCCTGTGCAGCAGCTGATACAGAACCATCATTCCAATAATCTGGAAAGCTCCGCCTACCGTGGTGAATATCGTATAATTGCCCTTCCAGCCTTCGCCGCCTATGTCGTATTTGAAGAAATATATAACAAGATTTGAGGTAAGATAAAGTGAACTGTTTACAAGCAGGATCGCAAGGACAGTTATCAGAGCCTGATCGTTGCTGAACAGCGCCTTGAACATCTGCCCGATGGTTGAAGTCTGAACCGTCTCAAGACTTTGTTCCTTCATTTTGAGACAGCAGAAAATTTCCGCCGCAAGAAAGATTACCGCAACAATAATGGCAATAAGTGCGAAGCCTCTGCGCTCGTCTCCTCCGCCAAGAGCGCCCACAGCCATGATCGTTCCCACTATAATTATCGCTGAGCCCACGCTTGCGCAGGTACGTCCCACAACGGAAAGATTTTCCCTGTCCTTTGGAGTGTCTGTTATAGCGGGTATCATTGACCAGAATGGAATGTCCATCATCGTGTAGGTAGTTCCCCAAAGAATATATATCACTGCAAAATAGACCATAAGACCTGTTCCGCTCATATCCGGAGCTGAAAACAGGGCGTAAAGCACAACAGCATTCAGGACTGTCCCGCTGAAAAGCCAGGGACGGAACCGTCCC
>JAFLUJ010000217.1 GCA_022511485.1 Oscillospiraceae bacterium
TGATGGCAGGTGAAATGGTGATCTTTTTTGTAGATGAAAATGCACCGGATGGGCAACCGCTTCAATATGCTGGAGCATGAGTATAACTAAAATTGATCTTTTTCCGGAGACTGATGTAAATTTCAGTCCCCGGAAATTTTTTCTTTGATCGGACAGCAATAATAATGCAATTATGATTTGCTTTACTTTCTCTAAAAAATATGTTAAAATAAATTAAAAGCTTATTCAGGAGGTATCCCCATGTTGAAAAAAATAACAGCCTTGCTTACCGCCCTTGTTGTTGCCGCAGCTCCGGGAAGCTCTGTATACGCAGAGGGATCCGGTGCTGACGATCATAAAACTATCACCATCGACGGAAAGACCTATGCTCTTACTTTTGAGGACGATTTCAACGGAACTGCTCTGGACGAAACAAAATGGCAGCGCAGCCCACAGTGGCATCGTCAGGATCTGAACAACTACTGGGATGACAGTATGTCTTATCTGGACGGCGAGGGAAACCTCATCATCGGCATGAGCTATGACGAAGATCGGGACGCTTTTCTCTCCGGCGCAGTAGAAACAAACGGGAAGTTTGAGCAGACCTACGGATATTTTGAAATAAGATGTGCTATTAATAATATCCCCGGATACTGGACAGCGTTCTGGCTTATGGGAGACAGCGTCCTGAGCGAAGCAAACGGCGGTGTTGACGGCACAGAAATAGATATTTACGAATCCCCGTTCTATGACAATAAGCAGATACAGCACACCCTGAACTGGGACGGCTACGGAGCTCTCCACAAGGTAGAGGGAAAGGTCGTGAACGCTAACGTTTACGACGGAAAGTACCACACCTTTGGTCTGCTATGGACAGACAAGGAATACGTCTATTACATTGACGGAAAGGAGACCTGGAGAACGAACGCTGCAAAGGCAAAGGGCACTTGTGCAGTACCATTATATATGATAATTTCCTCAGAAGCAGGAAGCTGGACAGGAGTTCCCGAAACAGATCAGCTTCCGGACTATATGAAGGTCGATTATGTAAGGGTGTATGCAGAGGTATCCCAGATCCAGAGGATGTCCCAATACATGAATGAATGTCTCGAAAGACGTTCCCGTTTCAGAAGCAGCGAGCAGGAGAGCGGTCTTGTGGACAATATATTGTAAAAAACGGGCTGTTACACCGGTTTGTGTTTGGTGTAACAGCTCTTTTTTTATTTGGAGATCAGACCATAATATCCACATGGGAGTTGTTCAGAAGCAGACTTGCCCGGTATGCTGCAATAGCGGCTTTGGCATACACACTGTTTTTATCAGTGTTAAGATTGGAAGGCTTTCCGTCCTCCAGAAATTCCTCCTGACGTTCAGCGCTGTTAAGTCTTTCAGCAAAAACCAGACCCTTTGTAATTTCCTTCTGCTCATGCGCTCTTTTCATATTTATTTCAGCGTTCAGCCTGATATTTTCAAGCATACGCTCCATTCGTTTATCCCACCAGTATTCGTCAATTTCATCGGTTTTTGACTTTTCTAATTCCTGCTTCTTTTCAATATAGCTTTCGTCCTTAGTCGCACCGATGTGCAGGATAGCCATCACATTTCCATTGGACGGGTCATATTTGTCGGCGAATTCCTGTACAGAATTAAGAACATCCTTTTCATATTGAGGATCGTCCTTCATTGATCTGTACGCCTCATCGGAGATGTCCACAAGCAGACTGGCGTACTTGGATATACGGGAGATCCGGTCGTTGATATAGCTCTTGTACTGTTCAAGAGACATATTTTTCCTCGCCTCATCCGGAAGGGTAAATTCTATCCCTGCCGTCTGTTTTTTATTTTTGAATCTGTCACCGTAAAAGTCTCTGTTCCAGTTATATCCTGCAACTCCGCCAAAGATCATAAGCACATCTCCTTTCATAGAATGAAGTTCCTTATTTAATATATCGGCAGGGGATAAGAAAACTTTTGAAAATTCACAAAATTTTAACAATTATTAATGAGAAAAAAGATTTTGCATCCAATAAATTTCCTCATACATAAAATCAGGACAGCAGAATTTGTGTATAATTAAAAAATAGTTCTGATAATTTGTTACTTTTTTATCAAAAGGTATTGCAAAATTTTCTAAAATAGGTTAAAATAGATATATGCGGTGCTTATAGTACCAAAAAATATACATTTTCTTTAGGAGGAAATTATCATGGCAGTTAAAGTTGCAATCAATGGCTTCGGCAGAATCGGTCGTCTCGCATTCAGACAGATGTTCGGTGCAGACGGCTACGAGATCGTTGCGATCAACGACCTTACAGACCCCAAAATGCTCGCTCAGCTTCTCAAGTATGATACAGCTCAGGGCGGTTACTGTGGCAGAATGGGAGAGAACCTCCACACTGTAGAGGCTGCTGAAGGCGCAATCGTTGTTGACGGAAAGAAAATCACTATCTATGCTCAGCCTAAGGCTCAGGATCTTCCCTGGGGAGACCTCGGCGTTGACGTTGTTCTGGAGTGCACAGGCTTCTACTGCTCCAAGGAGAAGTCCCAGGCTCACATCGACGCTGGCGCTAAGAAAGTCGTTATCTCCGCTCCTGCCGGAAACGACCTGAAAACTATCGTTTACTCCGTAAATGAGAAAACTCTTACTAAGGATGACACCATCATTTCTGCTGCATCCTGTACTACAAACTGCCTTGCACCTATGGCTAAGGCTCTTAACGACTACGCTCCTATCCAGAGCGGTATCATGTCCACAATCCACGCTTACACAGGCGACCAGATGATCCTGGACGGTCCTCACAGAAAGGGCGACCTCAGAAGAGCAAGAGCAGGTGCTGCTAACA
>JAFLUJ010000170.1 GCA_022511485.1 Oscillospiraceae bacterium
TACTTATAGGAAAATTCAGCGGTCCTATGGGGACAGGCTTCGTGCTGCTGCTTATTGTTGCTGCTGTTTTCCTGATGATGAGACAGTCAATATCGGCAATAATATTTTTTGCGGAATTCCTTTCGGCAGGGATCATAGCTCTTATCCATTACGGCTTCGACCCAATGGCTCTGATGTGTTTTTTTTCCGGAGGAATGTTCCTGTTTGGCATGATCTTTCTTTCCTGCGATCACAGTACAATGCCCAAGACCATAAGCTCAAGGCTTGTTTACGGAATAGTGGTAGGCTGTCTGACAGCTCTTTTTCAGTTCTATGCAGCAGCGGAAAACGCCGTAGTTTACGCGGTCATATTAGCTGCTCCCGTGGGAATAGAGCTTAACAGACGGACACTTTCATTTGCCTGGGTGCTCAATAAAAGCGGAGGAATTTTCTCAAAGATAAGCAAATTCAGCAAGCCTATAAAGCACGTAGCGGAGACTATAGATCTGCTTAACGAAGATAAAAATGATGACGAGAAAAAATAGACCGTCAGCCTGTTGGCGCTGATTTACCGGATATGAAGTACGAAAGGAGGACATTTTCCCGGTGGGGAAAATAACTGGCAGAATGAATAACGAAAATGAAGTTTCCTTTAAAAATATAATGTTCAACGGACTGCTGAAAAAGAATCCCATATTGGTAAGCGGAATGGTCATAGCTCCGGTGGTCATGATATGCAACAGTCTTGCGAACGCTCTGACACTGGCAGCAGCCTTCTCGGTAATAACCTTCTTTACGCTGCTGGTATCCTACTTCGTACCAAAAAATATCGTCTATACTATCAGAATTATTATGTACACATTTATAGGTGCGCTGGTGTATGTCCCGTCGGCGATAATGCTGAATTATTTTATTCCGGAGGGCATAGAGGCAATGGGGGTATTTTTTCCGCTCCTTATTGCCAACGGAATGATAGTTTTCCGGTCGGAGACGATCTTCTTTCAGGAATCCAAGGGACATATGCTCTTTGACATAATTTTCTGCATTTTAGGATACGACGCCGCGGTAATTCTCTATGGATTCATACGAGAAATACTTGGAAGCGGTACGATCTTCGGAAAGATAATCGGTATGCCGATGGTCTTTTCCGGATTTGAGAATCCATTCGGAGGGTTCATTCTTTTGGGTATCATGGCTGCACTGCTGAGAGTGATACTCCTCACAATAAAAAGAATGGGACAAAAATAGCGGGAAATCTAATGTAATTTCAGCAATAAGAGGTTATTTTATGGAATTTATAAAAAATATAATGCTGACGGCTTTTACGGCTGTAATTGTGGAAAACACAGTGTTCTGCCGGGCTCTTGGAACAAGCACTCTGCTTATTGCAGCCCGCAAGAGAAAAAATCTGGTGGGATTCGGCATCTGCGTTACCTATATGACTGCGCTGATAAGTGTGCTTACTTATGTGGCTGACAGGATATTTAATTTCAGTGAAGCCGGTTATATCTACATTCCGCTTGTATATACGGCTATATTGGGTATCGTATATGTAGTGACGCTTCTGTGTATGTGGAAATTTGTCCCCAGACTTTTTATTGCAATGAGGAAATATATACACGTTTCGGCTTTTAACTGCGCGGTGCTGGGTTCGATGTTTCTTATATCAAAATATTGTACGACCCTTGGAGATTATTTTATCCACGGAATAGGCATCGGTCTGGGATTTGTCCTGGCGGTATATATCACTGCTATTATTTATGACAGACTTTATTCGGAAAAAGTTCCATATGCATTCAGAGGCTATCCACTGCTTATGATATATATCGGGATACTCAGTATGGCTTTCTGGGGATTGTCAAGTCACACACTGAATTATTGAAAGGACTGATAAAAATATGACTAACCGCGTCGGCAGGAAAATTTACCGGACTAACGCAGGTAATCGCAAAAGAAGAGTTCAGAAGATCTTTAAAGTTATACTGGCTATGATCGTACTTGCGGCGCTGGTTTTCGTGGGATACTGTGTAGCAAAGCCTGTTTATGAATATATTACTGACAGGGACACCTCCGAAGCTGAGGAGACAAAGCCATGGACTCCGCCTGTGGCAGCAAATAAATCTGACAGTGACGGGGCAGGCTCTGATACTGACAGCGAGGATACATCTTCAGATGACGGAGAAGCAGGCTCCGAAAATAAAAATGTAAGGTTTTCGGCGTTTACGCTTCCTGTTTCGGCTCTTGCGAATTCCGATACTTTAGCATCCGCCCTGAATTCAGCAAAGGAAGGCGGCTACACCGCTGTAATTGTCACTCTGAAGGACAAGGGAGGAAAAATTTACTACCAGACAGATTCTGAAATGGCTCACAGCGACGAAAACGCAATAGTCGGTGAAATGTACCCTGTACAGATACGGGATATTATAAAAAGCGCAGGACTTATCCCTATTGCAAAGATAAATCTGCTGGAGGACAATAATCGTTACGGAGAAAACAGGGATGGTTCATATCATTTTGCCGGAGATACCTCCACATGGCTGGACAACAATGCAGCACACGGCGGCAAGCCCTGGCTTTCACCCTTTGATACAAACACTCAGAGCTATGCAGCGTATCTTTCTAATGAAATATCCTCGTCAGGCTATGAATATATTATTTTTGACGGAGTTTCTTTCCCGCCATTCCGTAATTCAGACCTTAACATTATCGGAGATATTGTTAAATCTGCTGACCGCTACAAGGCGCTTGTTAATATTTCCAATATAGCTGCAAGCGCGGCTGAGCAGAGCGGAGCGTCAGTAATGACTATGTTCCCTGCTGCGGGGATACTTGACGGTACAGCAGAGGGCTTCAAGCCTGCGGAATTGAACACCAAGACCCTTGTGATCTCATATATTCAGGGGGATCTGGCAAAAACGGCAGTTATTGGCGGCGAGGAGATAGCTCTTTCCGAGCTTTCAGCCTATGATAAGGCGGAAACAGTTCTGGGAGAGATAAAAAGGCTTGCCGGTGAAGATATAACAATAGTTCCCGCGGTACGACAGGCGGATTATTCTCAGGCGGATTTCAGTGATACTATATCAGCTCTTATGAGCCTTGGATTTGATTCCTATATAATCCTGTAGCGGTTCGGAACGCAAAATTATGAAAGGAGACTTCTGAAAATATGGACAATACTCCGGAAAATAAAAAAGTACCACCACGCAAAAAGAAGAAAAAGAGAAAGGTCAATCCGATAAAAAGAACTCTTGTAGTTATTGGTACAACTATTCTTTCTCTGGTACTGATTGTAATTATCACAGGATCTATAATAGCAGCTGCTCTTACGGTATATGTGCTCCAGTTCGTTGACCAGGAGCAGATAGACATTGAGCTTGATTCCCTTGATCTTGATTACACCACATTTATATATGGATATGACGAGAATGAAGCTCTGGTGGAGCTTGCCAGCATAAGCCGAAATGCGGACAGAATACCCATATCTATCGGAAGAGTGCCGCAGCACGTTCAGGACGCTTTTGTGTACACAGAGGACGAGCGTTTCTATGAGCACGCCGGCGTTGACTGGAAGCGTACATTTACAGCGTTTCTTAACGAATTCCTTGGATTCCTTGGTTCACGTCAGGGCGGTTCTACCATCACCCAGCAGCTTGTAAAAAACGTTACAGGAGACAAGGATGCTCAATGGGACAGAAAAATGCGTGAGATATTCCGGTCGGCGGCATTGGAAAAATATCAGACCAAGCCTGCTATCCTTGAAGCGTATCTTAACTATATCGGTTTCGGCGGAAGTACTGCGGGAATACAGGCAGCGTCCCTGAAATACTTCGGGAAGGACGTTTCCGAGCTTTCCATCGCCGAGGGAGCGTGCCTTGCAGCGATACCAAAGAATCCGGAGCATTTCAATCCGTTCGCCAAGGGACGTACCGATGACGACGGCGTTTTCAAAACCGGAAAGCAGCTCAATCTTGACAGACAGAAAACGGTTCTGTGGCAGATGTACAAAAATGCCTGCATATCCAAAAAACAGTATGAGGAAGCTCTGAAAGAGAAGATAGTTTTTGCAGACCAGAGCGCCAGACTTGGAGATGACAGTGAAAGCGGTATCCAGAGCTGGTTTGTGGATATGGTCATCTATGACGTGATCGGAGATTTTCAGGAGCTTTACGGCATAGATCAGGACGAGGCAAGCGACAGGCTCTACAACGGCGGATATAAGATCTATACAACTGTTGACATTAATATGCAGAAGGCTATAGAGGAAAAATATAAGGATTACACTACGTTTTCCGAAACAGTTCTTGCTGACCCTCCGGAATCAGCCTTTATCTGCATGGACTATAACGGAAATATCAAGGCGGTAGTAGGAGCTATCGGTGAAAAGGCAGGCTCTAACATATGGAATAATGCTACACGTTCAAAGCGTTCTCCCGGTTCCTGTATAAAGCCTATAACATCCTACGGCTATGGTATGGAGCACAATTATTATACCTGGTCAACTATTTTTACCAACAAGCCTCTTGATACTGAGATCATTGATGAGGAAACAGGACTTCCCCGTAAATGGCCCTATAATTACAATTCCAGAAGCTGGGATTATGGCGGATACTTTACTTTCCAGGCATTGCAGAGGTCACTGAATACCGTACCTGCCCAGCTTATTGAGCAGGAAACTCCTCAGGCGGTTTTTGATTTCCTTCAGAACCGCTTCCAGATAACCACTCTTACTGCTGCTGACGCTGATATTGCTCCTCTTTCTGTAGGAGCTCTTACAGAGGGTCTTACTCTTAAGGAGCTTGTAGCTGCATATCAGGTTTTCGGCAACGGAGGAAAATACTATGCTCCTACATCCTATACACTGGTAGAAGATGCAAGCGGCAGGGTAGTTCTCCAGCATAAATACAATCCCATCCAGTCCATAAGCAAGGAAAGTGCATATATCATGAACAAGCTTATGCAGACTGTTATAGAAGGGCCTAACGGTACAGGACGTGCGGCAAAGCTTGTAAATACTCCTCTTATCGGAAAAACCGGTACTTCTCAGGACTGGCACGATCTTGCCTTTGTGGGATGTACTCCCGACTATGTAAGCGGTGTTTGGTACGGATACTCCATACCTAAGGAGATCCCCACCGGAACATACTACAGCTCATCACAGCTTTGGAAAAATATCTTCGGAGACATTGCAGAAGCAGAGGAAGGCAAGGAGTTCCCCGAGTGTCCTGATGTAAAAGAGCTTTATTACTGCACAACTACCGGACTTCTTGCAAGCGGAACCTGTCCAACAGGAGCAGTGGGATACTACAAGAGTACGAACGTCCCGGAAATGTGCTCCGGACATCACACTAAGCCCAATACCGAGGAGACAGCTAACGAATAAACCGGACGCGCTGACGTCCTGAAAGCCGCGGAAAGTCTGAGCCTTTTCGCGGCTTTAACAAAAACAAAGGAAAAATATTATGGATCTGATAAGAATAGCCTGCCCGTGTCATTTCGGGCTTGAAAGCGTGTTAAAATTTGAGGCTTCAAAAATAGGGGGACAGGACATATCCGTTACTGACGGACGGGTGTCCTTTTCCGGAGATCTCTTCACTCTTGTGAAAGCAAATCTGTGGCTTTCCACAGCAGAGCGTGTGCTTGTGCAGCTTGCGGAGTTCGACGCCGTCACCTTTGAGGAGCTTTTTCAGGGAGTAAAGGCGATCCCACTTGAAGATTACATCGGAGAAAAGGACAGCTTTCCGGTTAAGGGATACTCCCTTAATTCGGAGCTGCACAGCGTCCCGGACTGCCAGTCCATAATAAAAAAAGCCGCTGTGGAGCGTCTTAAAAGCAAGTACGGCATAAGCTATTTTGAAGAGACGGGAGTGACCTGTCTCATAAGGTTCAGCATACTTAAAAATCATGTTACTGTGTATCTGGACAGCTCCGGTGCGGGTCTCCATAAAAGGGGATACCGCAGAAATTCAAACGCCGCGCCGATAAAGGAAACTCTTGCGGCGGGAATGGTGGATTTCGCAAGGGTACGCAGCGACAGCACGGTCTGCGATCCCTTCTGCGGAAGCGGAACAATACTTATAGAAGCGGCGTACAAGGCTCTGAACATTGCTCCCGGGCTGAAAAGAAGCTTCGCTGCGGAAAAGTGGGGGTGGATGCCTTCCTCAGTGTGGGCGGAGGAGCGTCAGAACGCTATGGATTCCATAAAAAAGAATGTAGATTTTATGGCATACGGATATGATGTTGACCCGGAGTGTGTGGCTCTGGCTCAGGAAAACTGCCGCAAGGCGGGGATAATCAAGCGGATACAGATAAAGCAGGCGGACATCCGGGATTATAAAAATGAACCGGGGACGATAACAATATGCAATCCTCCCTATGGTGAACGTTTGCTTGAGCTGAAAGAGGCGGAGAAGCTTTACGGGATAATGGGACAGCGTTTTTCCGCGGATAGGGAAAGTCCCTGCCTTGTTATCTCTCCCCATGAGGAGTTTGAGAAGATATTCGGCAAGCCTGCTGACAAGCGGAGGAAGCTCTACAACGGAATGTTAAAGTGTCAGCTTTATATGTATTTCAGGTAAAGGGCAGTATGTAATATTGACAATTGTGCAAAATATATAGTATAATTTTATTAGATGATTCGCCAAGCTATAAAGAGAGGGTGTTAATATGATGCAGGTCAATATGATAGAAGCAAAAGCAGATTTGTCAAAGCTTGTAAAGATGCTGGAAAATAAAGAGGAAGATGTAATATACATTGAGCAGGATGGAATAGGCGTTGCACAGATAACCCTTATCCCGAAGCAGGAAACAGGCAAGAGGATAGGTGCGGCAGTGGGAAAAATTATTTTATCAAGTGACTTTGACAATGAATTTGATTCACTGGATGATGATATTTCTTATTTGTTTGAAGGCGATGGTGAAGTATGAAGATTCTGCTTGATACTCATGTTCTTATATGGGCATTGACAAATAGTCCAATGCTTTCGTCAAAGGCAAGAAGCATGATTTTACAGGAAGATAATGAAATTTATTTTAGTGTAGTATCTCTTTGGGAAATAGAGCTTAAACATATTACAAAGCCTGAAAAACTGCCAATTACAGCCCGAAGTATTTTTGAATTTTGTTCTGAATCAGGATACAAACTTGTTCATTTAAAAGAAAATAGTATATTCAAGCTTTCAGAGTTAAATCGCTCTGAATCTGCTCCACCACATAAAGACCCATTTGATAGAATATTACTTTGTCAATCTATTGCAGAGGATATGCTGTTTTTGACTCATGATGTAAAGATTGCCGATTATAATTTAAAAAATATTGTAACAGTATAAATAAAAATTTCAATTACCTATTGCAATTTTAAAAAAAGTATGTTATACTTATATCAGTGAGCAGAAGGATGCCGGATGCGTCCGACCGTGAACTGATAAAAACAACCGAATAAATATCTGTACTGACTTCCGAAGGATTTTCTGAGGAGAAAGGCGATGATAGGTTTACTATGGGATCAATGCCTGCTGTCAGTATGTCAGCAGGCTTTTTGTTATTATATGGAAGGGAGACGGTATCTTAATGGAAACAAGAGTGGCAATGATCGGCATTATCGTGGAAAAATCTGACGCGGCAGAAAAGCTCAACGGTATTCTCCACGAATACAGCCAGTACATAATCGGCAGAATGGGTATACCATACGAGAAAAAGAGCGTGTCCATAATAAGTGTGGCAGTGGACGCTCCCTCGGACGTTATAAGCGCTGTGTCCGGAAAGCTTGGAGCTATTGACGGTGTTACTGCCAAAACCATATATTCAAAGCTTTAGGAGGTGTGGGATGAGCAGAATTACTGAGCTTATTGACAAGCTGGAAAAAGACTGTATCCTCACAAATGAGGAGTACGCAGAGATCATCAGGGAACATACTCCTGAGGATGACCAGTACCTTTTTGAAAAGGCAAGGGCGGTACGGGAAAAAATATACGGCAAGGCAGTTTATATGCGTGGTCTTGTGGAGTTCACCAACTACTGTAAAAACGACTGCTACTACTGCGGGATACGCCGCAGTGCAAAAAACGCGGAGCGTTACAGGCTCACGGAAGAGCAGATACTGTCCTGCTGTGAAAAGGGATACGAGCTGGGTTTCCGTACCTTCGTTTTACAGGGAGGGGAGGATGGCTGGTACACGGACGAGCGGATAGTGGACATTGTTTCCCGTATAAAGGGGAAATTTCCCGACTGCGCGGTGACACTTTCCATCGGGGAAAAAACCAGGGAGAGCTACGAAAAATACCGGACTGCCGGTGCGGACAGGTATCTTCTCCGGCACGAAACGGCAAATAACGATCACTACAGGATGATACACCCGGCTGAGCTTTCTCCGGAAAACAGGAAGCGGTGTCTTAATGATCTAAAGGAGCTGGGCTTCCAGACGGGATGCGGTTTTATGGTGGGGTCTCCCCATCAGACCATAGAGGATCTTGCGGGAGAGATGATCTACATAAAGGAGCTCCAGCCTCACATGGTGGGTATCGGACCTTTTATCCCACATCATGACACTCCATATGCGGAGGAGAAGTCCGGAACTCTTGAAATGACCCTGCTTATGCTGGGACTTATCAGGCTGACATTGCCGGATGTCCTGCTTCCGGCGACAACAGCTCTTGGCACTATCGACACAAAGGGCAGGGAAAAGGGTCTGCTTGCAGGAGCTAACGTCGTAATGCCTAACCTTTCGCCAAGGGACGTCCGCAACAAGTATCTTTTGTACGATAATAAAATATGCACCGGAGATGAGGCAGCGGAGTGCGTCGCTTGTCTTGGACGCAGGGTGAGCAGCGTCGGATACGAGCTCGTCACCGACCGGGGAGACCACAAGGCTGAGCCTTGACCCTTTTCGTTGTATACTCTTTTCAGTATGGCAAAGTGTATGGCACGACCGGTTATTTGATTTGATAAATCTACAGAAATTATAGGCTGAGCCTTGAGCGGGGAAGCCCCCGCTGGCAGTACGTTGCGTACTGCCAGCGGTAAAGGCTGAGGGAACGCCAGGTCAGCTAAATTATCATTTGTATATATAATATGGGAGGAATTTTTATGTATAATCCAAGTTCAAAACACGCAGAGGAATTTATCGACAACGCCGAAATTCTGGAAACTCTTGAATACGCTGACAAAAACAAAGACAACGCAGAGCTTATCGACAGCATCATTGAAAAGGCTGAAAAAAGAAAGGGACTTTCCCACCGTGAAGCTGCTGTGCTTCTGGACTGTACGCTTGAGGACAGAAATCAGCGCATCTACGAGCTTGCCCGTCAGATCAAAAAGGATTTCTACGGTAACCGTATCGTAATGTTCGCGCCTCTGTATCTGTCGAACTACTGTATCAACAGCTGCGTTTACTGTCCGTACCACCGTCAGAACGGACATATCCCACGGAAAAAGCTTACTCAGGAGGAGATCCGTCAGGAGGTAATAGCTCTCCAGGACATGGGACACAAGCGTCTTGCTCTTGAAACAGGCGAAGACCCGGTAAACAATCCTATCGAGTACGTGCTGGAAAGTATCGACACCATTTACAATATCAAGCACAAGAACGGAGCTATCAGACGTGTAAATGTAAATATCGCAGCCACCACCGTTGAAAATTACCGCAAGCTTAAGGATGCCGGTATCGGTACATATATCCTTTTCCAGGAGACCTACCACAAGGAAAGCTATGAAAAGCTTCATCCCGCAGGACCAAAGCACGATTATGCATACCACACCGAGGCTATGGACAGAGCTATGGAGGGCGGCATTGACGATGTTGGTCTGGGAGTTCTTTTCGGACTGGAGCTTTACCGCTACGAGTTTGCCGGACTTCTCATGCACGCAGAGCACCTTGAAGCAGTCCACGGTGTAGGACCTCACACAATAAGCGTTCCACGTGTCAAGAAAGCGGACGACATTGACCCGGGCACATTTGACAACGGAATTGACGACGACACCTTTGCAAAACTCATTGCCTGCATAAGAATTGCCGTTCCCTATACAGGAATGATAATCTCCACCCGTGAGAGTGAATCTGTTCGTGAAAAGGCTCTGAGCCTTGGTATTTCCCAGATCTCCGGAGGTTCAAGGACTTCCGTTGGCGGATATGCGGGATACACTCCCGAGGAAAGACCTCACGACACCGAGCAGTTTGACGTGTCCGACCAGCGTTCACTGGACGAGGTGGTAAACTGGCTCATGAAGCTTGGATATATCCCCAGCTTCTGTACAGCCTGCTACCGCGAGGGCAGAACAGGCGACCGGTTCATGACCCTCTGCAAAAACGGTCAGATACAGAACTGCTGTCACCCTAATGCTCTTATGACTCTTAAGGAGTATCTTATGGACTATGCGGCTCAGGACACCAGGGACATCGGTATCAAGCTTATTGACAGCGAGATAAAGAATGTCCCCAGTGAAAAGGTAAGAGCCATTGTTGTTGACAATCTGGCGAAGATCGAGAATGGCAGCCGTGATTTCAGACTTTAATATAGGAGGATTCTTATGGGACTTAATGAAACACCATCGGCGAACAGAGTACATATAGGCATTTTCGGAAAAAGAAACGCCGGAAAATCCAGCGTTATGAATGCTCTGACGAACCAGAGCATCGCAATAGTTTCCGACGTCATGGGAACTACCACCGACCCTGTCTTAAAGGCTATGGAGCTCCTTCCCATAGGTCCTGTGGTGATGATAGACACACCAGGCATTGACGACGAGGGAGAGCTTGGTGCTCTCCGCGTTAAAAAAAGCTATCAGATGCTTAACAAGACCGACATTGCTGTCGTTGTCATCGACGGAGCAGAGGAAAGTCCCGAGGATATTGCTCTTATTGAAAAAATAAAAAGCAAGGGGATACCCTATGCGATCTTCCATAACAAGTCGGACACCCTTCCGGAGGACTGTCCCAGGAAAGATGGTCACTACTACGGAAGCGCCCTGAATAATACCGGCATAGCAGAGCTAAAGGAAGCTGTCGTAAAGCTTGCCGACCTGAAAGAGCCAGACAAAAAGATCGTGGGAGACCTCCTTGACCCTCTTGACGTGGTGGTGCTTGTTATCCCGATAGATTCTGCCGCTCCCAAGGGAAGGCTTATATTGCCTCAGCAGCAGACCATACGGGACATCCTTGAAGCAGGGGGGATCTCTGTTGTTGTAAAGGATACCGAACTGGAGGGCACTCTCAAAAAGCTTGGCAGCAAGCCAAAGCTTGTAATCACAGACAGTCAGGCATTTGAACAGGTCTCTGCAATAACTCCGGACGACATACTGCTGACGTCATTTTCCATACTTTTCGCAAGACACAAGGGGATACTTGAAGCGGCGGTAAAAGGAGCGGCGTCTATAGATAATCTGAAGGACGGGGACAGGATACTTATTTCCGAGGGCTGCACTCATCACAGACAGTGCGATGATATAGGAACAGTAAAGCTTCCCCGATGGATAAAGAAGTATACCGGAAAGGACGTAACTATCGACTTTACCTCAGGAACGGAGTTTCCGGACGATCTCAGCGGATACAGTCTGATAATCCACTGCGGAGCCTGTATGCTGAACGAAAAGGAGGTCCGGTATCGTTACCGCCATGCGGAGGAAAGCGGCGTCCCTATCACAAACTACGGAACAGCTATTGCTCATATGAACGGCATACTGAAAAGGAGCGTCAAGCCCTTTGAGGATATTTACAAAATTCTTGGATAAAAATACAAGACCCGTATTTCGTTCTGAAATACGGGTCTTTATTGACTTTAACTTTATACCAGCTTATTGCCGCATTCCATACAGAATTTAGCGTTAGGATTGGTAATCTTAGCGCCGCACTGGTCACAGAACTTGGGCTTTGGTTCTGCCGGTGCTTCGGCAGCAGGAGCTTCCTCTGCCGCATGAGCAGGTGCGGGAGCTTCCACGGGTGCTTCTTCTGCTGCGTGAGCAGGTGCAGGAGCCTCCTCCGCTGCATGAGCAGGTTTAGAAGTCTCTTCCGCTGCGTGAGCAGGAACATAAGCTTCAACCGGCGTTTCCTCTGCTGCATGAGCAGGTGCAGGAGCTTCGACCGGCACTTCCTCAGCCGCATGAGCGGGTGCAGCAACAGGCGGAGGTGCGACCATAGCGGCAGCCTGCAATGCTTTTTCCTGAACTGCGTTTTCGAGCATCTCTTTCATATGCTCAGCAGAACGCTTCTCATGGATAAAGTTTATCAGAGCTGTAAGAACTTTAGCAACATTTTCTACTATATCCTTCTTCAGAGCGTTGGGAAGCTCATGTGTGTCGCCGTTTCTTTCAATAGCATTGAGTGATGAGCTCATCAGAGACTTTTTCGCCTGGAAGGAAGCCACGTCATCTATTTTGACACGGTTCAGAACACCACGGCTGTATGTGTAAAGATACTCGGTAGTCATGGTAAAGCCGTCATTGGAGCTGCCTCCGTCGTGAAGCAGAAGGGGAAGCTCGTATCTTCCGGCGGAAATATACCTTTTGCTGATCTCGCCATATTTTGCATAGAACAGATTTGAGGTGTTCGGAACATAAAGATGTATCGAATTTACTCCCATATCGTCCATCTGACCGGAAAGATACCGTGTATATTCTCTTGCTTCGTTTTCCTTGATGGAAGCGATATGCTTGTCAAGAGCGTCAATGTAGCGGTTCTTGGTATCTTCGTCAAGAGGCATATTGTTGAGACGTCTGATAATATCCTGGGACTTCTTGACTGAAAGAGCGTCAATGTTTCCGCAAAGCTCACGAACTTCCTTATCGGAAATATCAGAGATAGCCGATTCGATAGCCGAAATATATTTGCTCTTGAGCTCCTCGGGACAGCCGTTGTCATATTCCTGAACCTTCATCTGTGCCTGGATAAGCTCTTCCTTGTTCATAGAGCCTATGTCACCTACGAGGTTATCCAGCTCGGTCTTATGCAGCTCCCAGATACGGTCATCGATCTTGTCGATATACGCAGATATTTTTTCCGGAGTGTATCCGCCTTCGATAAGTGTGGCCTTTACGCTCTCAGCCTTTTCAAAGCTGTAATCTTCAATTCCCTCGCAAAGCTTTTCAAGCTTCTCGTCCTCGATAATATCTTCACGTTCTGCTGCGGCTGCCATACTTTTATGATAAAGATCCTCGCCAATATCCTCGCGTTTCTCTTCGGCGATGCGGCGGAAGTCCTCCACCTCTTCGGCGGTCATTTCCGAAACGGTGTCGATGACCTTTACGAAGTCGGAAAGTCTGATACGGTCTATCTGATCGTTTATCATGGATATGTAGCGATCGCATACGCCATCGTACTTGCTGTTATCAAGAATTTCTCCCTTAAGCTCTTCAAGCTGAGGTGTATCCTTGTCTTCGAGATTTTCGCAAAGCTTGTCAAGCTCAAGCAGGATAAGCTCATGCTCTCTCTCTTCGATCTTTTTGTAGTAAACGGCGGTATATTCCTTGTCGTACTTTTCGTCTGCAAGCTTGGTCTTGAGATCGTCAAGCTCGGACTGCTCCATGGAGAAGATGTACTTGCAAAGCTCTGCAAGCTCGGAGTTTGTGAGTTCAACTCTGCGCTGTACGATCTGGTTCATGTATTTCTCAACAAGTCCGGGATCAAAGTCCTTATCTGAATTGGCAATATCATCCTTAAGCTTGTCAAGCTCTTCCTGGGACATATTATCAATGCCCTCGCACATTTCGGAAAGCTCCTCATTTATGAGGTCTTTCTCTCTCTGCTCCACCTTGGGAATGTACGCTGCCAGTATTTCATCACTGAAATGTCCGTCAGCAATGATCATTTTCATTACTTCAAGCTGCTCGGCAGTTGCAAAGTCCACATTCTCAAATGCCTTTGCAGCTTCACGTGCGTCAAAATTATTGAGTACCTCAGTTACTTTCTTGATAGCGCCGTAGGTCATAAACCTGGGGAAGCTGTCTCCGGAAAGCTTTTCGATAAGCTCGGAAAGCTGGTCTCTTCCCAAGGATTCGTAGCCCTCAACAAGCTTTGCAAGACGTCCTCTTGTATTCTTTTCTTTGATCTCGGCGATCTTATTCTTGTAATGATTTTTAATGGTGTCATCATATCTTCCGGAAGCTACTCTGCGCATGATACCGTCAAGCTGTTCATCTCTGAGATCCTCGGAATTTTCGATCATAGCTTCGATCTCGATCCTCTGTGCGGAAGCATAAGCGTCGTTTATCTTTGACAGGAAAGGCTTAACAACAGGTTCGGGATAGTCATTAACGGTGATCTTTTCTTTAAGATCTGCGATCTCATCAAGGCTCATTACAGAAAGCTTAAGACAGCGCTGTTCAAGCATGGAGGTCTGAACATTGCTCATTGCGATCCTGACCTTGGTGATATATTTTGATTTAGCGTCATCATCAAGAGTTGTGTTCTCGATCTGTTTAAGGAGATCGTTAAGCTCGTCTTCATTCAGAGCGGAGAGATTTCCGCAAAGCTCCTGAACGTATGCCTCATTACGGACTGCAAGCTTCATTTCCTCCGGAGTGTCGAACAGAGTTCCGTTGAATGTGCGTCTTTCCTTGTCAATAGTGTCGATATGCTGTTCAAGCTCCTCGATGTACTCGTGGTTTTCGATCCCGTATTTGCCGATGACCTTTTCAAGCTGCTCTTTAAGTATGCAGGAAGCCTCGTATCCTGCACAGAAGCGTCCCTGTTCGTCGAAGCACTCATCAAGGATATACGCTTCAAGGATAATGTTCTCCATTTTGTCCTCAGGAACGGCGCTTATCTGCCAGAAGTCAGCGAAAGCCTTAAGATGTTCTGCTTCATCAGGATATTTCTTGATAGCGTAGTAGAATATCCTGTAATCCGCAGGCTTGTGAGAAACCATTTCCTCGATCAGGTATTTTTCCTCGTCCTCGATGTAATCTCCCAGTTCAAGCTGGCGGATGCTGTTTGCATAAAAGCTTGAATCCTCTGCGGAATAGCTGATGTCGTCCTTATATTCGGCAGTGACAGCGTCAATAAATGCAAGCTTGACACAGTCAATGTCGTCATTTCCGCACTTGCCGTTCAGAACAGCCAGTCTGCTGCTCATATCATCTCCGTTAAGTGCGGGAGAATAGTATTTGGAAGCAAACTCTTCCTTGCTCAGGTCGATACCGTTTTTCCTCAGAGCGGCAGCAGTAAGCTCCAGAATAAAATCAAGCTCAGAGAATTTGTATCCCACAATATCAAGGATCTCGTTATTCTCCTCAAAGACCTTCATAACGTCGTTTATTGATGCAAAGAACTTTTCAATAGATCTTGCTCTTGTGGTATTTATGTCAATGGAAACGTTGTCCCCGAAAAGCTCAAAATCAATAGTTTTGGATTCTGACAGGTCGGGAAGCACAGTGTCGCACTCATTGGAAAACTCCTTGAAGCGATTTTCTATGTAATCCTTGTCAATGCAGATAATATCGCCGGGCTTGGAGGATTTCCAGAAAAAGCCGTTGTTGTATTTCTTGAAGTGCAGCACCTTATTTGTCAGCGGAGTGACGGGAGCGTACTTCTTGCCCTTTTCACGCATATACTCTTCGTTTACAATAACGGTGTCATGCTTTCCGTCGATCATCCATTCCTCGGAAAGAAATGCGTTTTCACCAAGCAGGTCAGTGAGATAGATATAACCGTTCTGCTCGGCGATGCTTCGGGCTTGCGTAAGATTAAAGGCAGACCAGTTTTCAGTATCATCGGACATAAGCAGCATATCTGCCATACGACAGATATTCAGCGCGTTGCTGTGAGCTTCCTCATCACTGCACACTGAGATCAGCTCACCGCGTACGAGAGGGTGACAGATAAGCTTGCAGTCAGAAAGATATTTCTTTTCAAATTTATCAGGAAAGTCAGAGCATTTTTCCTTAAAAGTGTCATATTGCTTAAATATTTCCACGATCAAAGCCCCCAGTTCAAATAAATACAACATTATTATACCAATTTTAAAGGTGAATGTCAAGAATCTTTGCTCACTATTTACAATTTATACATCATGCCGGGATGTACGTCAAAGGTATAAAAACCGCGTTTCCTCAGGCAATTTACAAAAAACTCTTGACAAATTTGTAAAAATGTACAATAATATAATTATGGTATTGTAAATACATTTGAAAGGACTGCACTTTATGCTCAATAAGGATAAAAGGACCATCATCGCGTATATAGGAGGCGGCTCATTTAATTTTGGGTGGAAGCTCTTTTCCGAGCTTGCCGCCGAGGAGATATATGCTACGGTTCAGCTTTATGATACGGACAAGCAGCTGTC